>NZ_JBLZRT010000196.1:0-3579 GCF_048564745.1 Microcystis sp. | reverse complement strand
AACTATCAACAACTCATGCTTGTAAAGCTTGTACAATAGGGCTTTGAGTTTTTGTTAGATTGATATTTATCAACTTTAGAGCATTGCTGGACAGAGAGGGAGCTTGGGGAATTTTCTACAGTGTAAGTTCGGAAGAACCTAATAAACTGAAGGTGATTAAAAGGAGAGGCTATGGATTTAGAAACTTTAAAAACTTTAGTCTTAGATGTTTATTAAATTGGCATTTTGCTAGTTGATTTTACATGGTAAGTTCGGAAGAACCAAAACTCTAATGTCTAAACTGCAAGTAAATGATCTGAGTCCTGTAATAGATTCTTTTGCCTTAACGGAAGATCAGGCTAAAAATATAGTGGGTGGTGGAGAGATAAAGATAGAGTTTGAAGTTTGGGGTGTAAAAGTAACGATTACAATTGACATCTAATCGATTCCTTCAAAAATTATTAGAGGAGATGATATTTGTTTAAATTCTCCTCTAATACCTCGGCTCTTCTGAGTATAGGGTGATAAAACCTGCTTATCCTTTTTGCCACAAGGCTTTCAGGGTTCGCCATGTCGCCAAATTCTATCTGGTTATACACTTTATAACCCCAAAGTCGGGAGAGCCGATACCTCAAGGTTTCAAAATATTGACGCTATCTATTATAGGAGAATCTTAATGGCTAAAATTTCCATTGCTAATCTAAACGCTAACGAGTCTAAATTTTCCCTCCTCCCTCTTGGGGAAACGGAACTAATTAAAACAGCAGTTGAACGCGCGCTCGATACTCGCCGTATAGGTGGCGGCATAAATATTAAAATCGGATACTTTTTACAGTGTTGGGTTTCATGCTTCAACCGTTCGGACCTCGGCGTGAGACTTCGGCGTGAGACTTCGGCGTGAGACTTCGGCGTGAGACTTCGGCGTGAGACTTCGGCGTGAGACTTCGGCGTGAGCTCAGTCGAACGCTCAGTCGAACGCTCAGTCGAACGCTCAGTCGAACGCTCGGTCGAACGCTGAGCTCACGGCCGAAGCCCACACCCTGCCCCCACCAACAAACTTTTTCAGCAGACCCTAAATATATAGCGTTTCCCAATCTCATGAGGTACACCAAAATCTTAACTCCTGACTCCTCAAAACTTAAGACTCTGTACCTCACAACTATGAAAATTGCTATAAGATGAACGTAGAATTGTAAAATCCTTAAGCCAGAGGAGGTAGAAAGAGCCGTAAACTTGATTAACAATCGTCCTCGAAAATGTCTTGACTATCGTATCCCGAATGAGGTATTCTATGAAGGTAGATTAGACAGTGATGCAATTCAGACTTGAATTGGCCTACTAAAGATAGGGGACTTGCGGAGGAAGGAATAATATCCCAGCCAGACAATCGCTCTGTAGAAGAATCAGACAATCCCTAAATGTACATGATCAAAGCTCAAGTCGCTAGAGCAAGAAATTAAGGAGTTAGAATGTTTTCAAAGAGAGGAATATATACGTTAGCTAATGATAACTTATACGATCAGCTAATTGCCCTTATTAATAGCATCAGGACTAATTATGACAAAAATATTCCAATCTGCATAATTCCTTATGACGATAGGGTTGACAAAATTAAATCTCTCAAGATAGATAATGTTTTTCTTTTTGACAATCAATCATCAATTGAAAAATGGTCTAATTTTGCATCAGAAGTATGGAGCGATCAGAGGTTTCTATCTCGAAAGAAATCTGCTTGGTATCATGGGTCAAACACCATAAGAAAACTATGTTCATTTGATGGTCAATTTGAATACTTTGTCTATATTGATAGTGATGAGCTAGTAATGTCTTCATTAGAGGATTGCTTCAATAAACTAACAGAGTATGATTGTGTTTTTGACGACTGGGAACATAATAAAGAAGACTGTTTTCTAGATACCAAAATGATTATAAGAAAATATCCATCTCGTGCTATTCAAGACATAAAATCTTGTTGTCATTGCTCTGATTTTTTCGCAGCTAAATCAAGCTTGTTAAATTCCGACACTTTAGCGCAAATTAAACTTGCACTACTGCATGAAGCGGAAGTGAACTTTATCAATGAGAGAGGTTGGTGGGATGAGGTCTACCTTTTTAGCTATATTACGTTTAAACTTAACTGGAAATTTTTCAACTATACGTTGAGTGAAAAATCTGAAGAGAGAACTGGAAATATTGCTGGTGTAAATCCTTTTGTGGAGAAGGATTATGTGCTTTACAACAAGCAAGGATTAAAGCCAGTTCACAGAATTCATTATATGGGTTATGGCTCAGATAGATTCAAGAGGTTATGTGGCGGAGAAGATATTGATATACCGCATCGAGACGTTTTTCTGTATTACAGATTTTTGGAAGAACCTGAAGCAAAACCGAAGCGCCTCAAGAAAGCAAATTTTTTAATAAAAGCTATGCATTCACTTGAGAAAAACTTAAAAAAGTTAAAAAAGAAGGTAGCCAATTTGTTTTGATGGACATGATCAACTACTTTACTGTGTCTGCATCTTGTCCAACGCATCTTAAAGAACACATAACAGTTTTACTAATACACCATTCTAGCTCAATACCAAGACTTCCCCCATACAGTCCTTACTGCCTGGAGCTTCTCAGAAAAAATTGACAAGCGATTACTGGGTACATTTTCCCCTTGAAAATGGCTGTACTGTTTACTGTATCTAGAGTAGAGCGATTCCACGGTTAAGTTCAGATATATTAAACTTGAACCCGATAGTCGAGGGATAATTTACTCGCAGGTTTTCCCCGATCTTTGGTTAGATGTTAATGCTTTATTAGGGGGTAACTTGGGACAGGTTTTGACAGTTTTACAGCAAGGTTTAGCCAGTCAAGAACATCAAGACTTTCTGAAAAAATTATCTCAAAAAACTGATAACTGATTTATGTGGCATCCTGACGCTTATCAAGCTTTAATTGCCGAAGATTATCCTCAAGTTGCGGCAATCTACGAGGAACTAATCGATAACAATCCCGAAAATATTTCTGACTATTGGTACTTGGGAGTTGCCTATCTTCTGCAAAATTTAGAAGCAGAAGCGCAGGTAATGTGGCAAAATGTTTTAAGAGGAGGTAATCCAGAAAAAGTCAAGCAATAGCAAGCAGAATTAGAAGCAGTTTTAGATACAGAAGCGCGACGACAACAAAGAAAAGGTGATCTGGCAGCTGTAGAATATTTTCGCTATCATCTACAGGAAATTGTTCCCAAGTCAATTAATAATTTATTAGCTTTATTCGACTTAGCTTGAGATTTAGAAATATTCGATCCAGAAGAACTACTTATACCAATTCTCCAAAGTCTGACTACAGAAGTTTAATCCCCCTAAATCCCCCTTAAAAAGGGTGACTTAAATTCGATGTGTAGTTTTCATTTAGAGAAATGGTATTAATTATCCTATTCAAGACAATCTCAGATATAATCCTAATCGAGAATTGCTTTTAAATGTAGTTCTCAAAAGTCTTTTATATCCCCACGAATTAACTTTAGATTTAGCTCAAGCAAGTTTACCCTATCTAGAGGAATTAGCTGATAGTTTGATCCCGCAAGCTTTTCAGATAGCATCACGAGTCACC
>NZ_JBLZRT010000195.1:0-11024 GCF_048564745.1 Microcystis sp. | reverse complement strand
CGAAGGTTACATGATATCAGCCAGACTTGGAAACTATCTCATCAAATTAGTTCCCCCATAGAACCTCCTTGAGCCATCTTGCACACTTTTCTCTTTTTGTCAAATTTTATGTTAAGAAAGATGTGACTAATGGATAGCCTTGATAAGGGGGGTGTCTGACAACTTTTAACACCTACCTACTTACTAAATCTGGTTATTAAAAACTGATTATTTATTCTCCCTTTTGCATGAGTGCCTATCCTGATATGTAGCCTATACTCAACGGATTTAGTATTAGGTATAGACCTCGACCTAATATTATCTCAGGCAACTAGACCCACTTTCTGCACTTCTTAACATTCAATTGATAATTTTTACTAATCTATTGCTGACAAACCTTTGCCAGTAAAAATTATAGCTACAATGATGGATTTGTTATTAAGGTGAAGAATTGTAAATTTTTTTCTCAGAAAAAATCAATTATTGAAAATGTTCTTAATAGTAGTTTATACAATGAAGGTTTTTTGTCAAAACATCTTGGGGAATGTAAAAATATATAAAAGTATATGAAGATGTGCGGAATGTCGGCCCTGTCTGTGGAGATTTTAGATAGATAGTTTGATATTCAACAAGAGGAAAATGGCATGAACACAAATCACAACCAGAGTTATGGCCGGTTGAAATGGAAAGCGGTGTCGGCGCGGGAGGCCCAGCACCTGAACGAGCAGGGAGTTTCATCGTCAATCCCCCAGGGGCCGAAATTCCTTAAAGAGCTACCCCCCGATAGCGCAGTGTACGAGCCGAAGCAGCCGATCACAAAGAAACTTAAAAAGCTCATCGACGATTACGCCTATGGGGGAGCCTTCCAGAGCGCGATCTTGAAGATAAGACAACAGCGCATCCCCGAACTCGATCGGATACACAACCTCTACCAATTTTACTATTACATCGATGCCCTGGTAACGTGGATCCCCGGGTTGCGGGTCTGGGAATGGCAGGGCGACATTTACCACGAACGCACAGATTATCTGCACCTGACGCAGTTCTATTACTACTTCAACCAACCCGAACTCGTCTCCCTGCAAAGCCCGATCGCTCCCTTTACCGGCGAGGCTCTCACACCGCTATCCCTCTGGCTTCGGGAATTTGCGGTCGAATGGGGCGAATTTCTCGACACACCCGAATCGGCCAACCATCTCGTAACCTATAAGTTCGGGCCGGAATATACCTACCAGGACTACAATGGGGGCGAAAACGGGATCGAGAACTACAAGACATTCAACGAGTGGTTTTCCAGAACTTTCAAGGATATCAATCGACAGCGCCCAGTCGCCCAGCCAGACGATCCTCGGATTATCGTCTTCCCAGCCGAGTCCACTTTTGTCGGCCAATGGACTATCACCACTCCAGCGGGCGAGCCGATGCCCGCAGAGTCCTCAATCGTGGTCAAGCACGTCGAATGGCCTATCCCAGAACTGTTAAAGGGTTCCGAGTATGCCCAGGATTTCGAGGGCGGCATTTTCGTCCACAGCTTTCTCAATGTCTTCGACTATCACCGGCAGCACGCCCCGGCAGCGGGCAGGATAATTGAGGCTAAATTTATCCCAGGACAGGTTTACCTGGATGTCCAACTTGACCTACTCGATGCTGAGGGACGTGCCGATGAAAACTCATCCTTGGCCAACGTGGCCATGCCGCACCGTTATCTGGATGCACAGGATGCCACCGACTATCAGTTTGTGCAGTGCCGTGGGCTTTTTGTCCTGGAAACCGCTATCGGCAAGATCGCCGTGCTGCCCATTGGAATGGCGCAAGTATCCTCCGTTGTGTTCGTCAAACCAGGGACGCAGGAACTTATCCGTCTTACCCAACAGGAAAAGAAGGGGCGATCTTATGATGAGCAGGTGGCACTGATCAACGAGAAGGTGCGCCAGGAGGTGGTGGGAAAAACGGTGTCGAAGGGCGAGATGATCTCGACTTTCCTCTTCGGCGGCTCCGACATCGTGATGGTATTCGAGCGTCAGTCCAACGTCAACATCACGGCTACGGGAGGTGTTCACTATCCGGTGCGGAGTCAGTACGCCTATTCAAATATCGCCAAACTGCTGTCGTTTTGAATGATGGGTTAAAGCAAAGGTTCTTCGAGTGCCTAGTCACATCCAGGCACAGAATTCCGAGCTTTAGCGCGGGGAGTGTCAATTGCGGTATATAACTAAAACCGAGAATTTCTAGAATCGGTTGTATTAATTCTGCTTCCGTTTGCGCTTCGTTAAGAGTCGGCAAAATTGCCTTTTTTTGTTGATAAAGACTCTCTAAGCGGGAAAATGCCACCGATACATCCTCTTGCCATTCCGGAGAATCCAGCGGCCGATGCTCAAGATAGTGTTGAGAAAAAAGCGGTTTATTCCCTGTTTGTCCTGACATGGCCGATTATCCTAGCATTGAGGGTATCTAGCCTAAAAATGAAGGGTTCGCAGGCAGGCAAGGATTCCCATTATACAAAAAGTATATGTCAAGTCTCCGATTTTGTCAAGGGTTTTGGCCAAAAAAAATCGCCTCTGGGAGGTGGGGGTGAAAGGTATCACCCCAGAGAAATATTAAACGCCAAAAGACTTACCACAGCCACAGGTTTGACTGGCGTTGGGATTAGTGAATTGGAAACCACCGCCGATCATCGCGTTGCTGTAATCTAACATGAGACCATAGAGATAGAGCAGACTTTTTTTATCAGAGACAATTTTAAAGCCATCGTAATCGAAAACCTCATCTTGGGGGCCAATATTGCTAGGATGCTCAAAATCCATCATATAGGACATTCCCGAACAACCACCTTGACGCACACCCACGCGCAGACATAAATCCTTGCCCTGTTGCTCTTTGAGCATGGTAAGGTGTTTGAGGGCAGCCTCACTGAGTAAAATTCCTTTTCCTTGAATCTGAGTAGCTTGTGTCATCTTTAGCAGGAACTCCTAAACGCAGTTGAAGGGGACATATAAAACTTTACCTTCTCCTATCCATCTTAACGATAGTTGAGGGCTGATGACTGGATTACTTCTTACTTTTCCCAGTCTCGCAGAAGTTATAGGGCAAAAAGAAGCAAAAAACTGGGATTATTAATTAAATAGGGTTGCCAGAGACGACTAGGTTCTTGAAACAAACCATAGAGCCATTCTCAGCCGATTTTCGTCACCCAACAGGGTGCTTGAGACAATTCACCTTCCCTGGGGGGACGATAATCAAATCAGGAAAACGCTGCCTTGGCGATGCCGAAAAAGCAGCCGGAAAAGAGCCAAAGAAATTTACTTTTCTAAGCGAAGATTAGCACCGCTGCTATCGGTGCGATAAACCCAGGTTTTTTGGTTATCAGTCAGAATAATTCGCCATCCTTGCACCAGTGCTTGAGTACAGAATTCTCCCGGTTTAGCTAATCCTAAACAACCATCGGGCCAGGTTTGTGGTTGTGCTGCTTGAATTTGCAAGCGATTAACCGATATCTTGGTTTTCCGACTCAAATCTTGACGGGTGGCGGCGATAACCGAATTAGGTGGCTCAGGAGATGCTAAACTAGGTGGTGCTAAGAGGAGAGAAAGCAGACTCATTAGCATTAAAAAGCCAGTTGCTCCCTGAATAATTCTCGTTTTACCGATTGGTACTTGCTGGCTTCGGCTAAAATTTTTTCTAGATATCATCTTTAGTCTTGCCTCTTTCTGGGGGGTGATAGTCCGAGGGAATCTTCCTGTTTATTATCAGTGTAACCGATACTATGTTCCCGCTCTGGTTTTCAAGCAGAAGCAGCAGTCACTCTCAGTTTTCGTTGTCATCTCCTGAAGACTTCCGCCTCTTTAAGTGGCGATGGCGATTAAAATAGATGAGGATGAACTATCTTAGATGGATGGGCTTATGTTATCTTTTTTCCTCCGTTGGTTGATTACCGCCGTCTCTTTATTGATTACAGCGCAAATAGTACCCGGTATAGAAATTAAAAATTTTACCGTGGCTTTGATAGCTGCTGTCGCTTTGGGTTTAATTAATGCTATTATTAGACCCCTGTTGATTCTTTTTACCCTGCCTTTAACTATTTTGACCCTAGGGTTGTTTATTTTTGTGGTCAATGCCATTTCCTTTTCTTTAGCCTCCTATTTTATCAGTGGTTTTGAGGTAAAATCATTTTTTGCCGCTTTATTCGGTTCGATCGTGGTTTCGATCATTTCAGGAGTTTTAAATGGCATTTTCGTTGACTAAAGTGGGCAATAATTCGGTTGTTTAAAACAGCTTGGCTTACTGTGATTGATTAATTTCTGATGTGGAGACGTTGATTATAATACTAAATCTGTTTTTAATAGTACGATTAACTCCCAAGTTATGGATTGTTTCTCCCTTCTACCCGCTCCAGCACTCCCCTATATCTGCTAAACAGGATTTAGTATAACAACGTCTCTCTAATTTTTTGGGGATGAGAAAATCTCGACTAATTTGCTGTGGCTTTTGCAGCCAGAGCAAGTTCAATTACTGTCCGGGATGATCTGATCGGAAAAAACAAATATAATGATATTAATTAGATTAATAATAAGCTTTCTCAAGCATCTTTCTAGACAAAATAACCACAGGAGAGCCAACGGGAATTGTTGAGCTAAAGAGATTAACTAATCTCCAGTCAGTTTTTCTTGATTCCCCTACACCCTACACCCTACACCCTGATCACTAAAAATCGATGAACCAATTAAACTTAGAAGTTGCGGGAAAAAAAGAACGTTTAGATGCTTGGATGGGGTCACAATTGCCCGATTTATCGAGATCGAGACTGCAAAAACTGATAGAACAGGGATATATACAGTTAAATGGTCAAATTTGCACCAATAAAAATACTAAAGTTGGTCAAGGTGATCACTTAAAGATTACCATTCCCGACAGTCAACCCCTCGAATTAACCGCCGAGGCGATCGAGCTTGATATTCTTTACGAAGACGAATATCTGATTATTATCAATAAACCTGCCGATTTAGTGGTTCATCCGGCCCCCGGTCACGAATCGGGAACCTTGGTCAACGCTTTACTGCATCACTGCCCAAATTTAGCCGGAATTGGTGGAATTCAACGCCCCGGTATAGTCCACCGCTTAGATAAGGATACCACGGGCGCGATCGTTATTGCCAAAACCGACCAGGCCCATCAACACCTACAGACACAATTAAAAACCAAAACTGCCCGCCGGGAATACATCGCCCTCGTCCACGGTGTCCCCAAAACGGAGACAGGTACAATTGATCTGCCGATCGGTCGTCACCGCAGCGATCGCCAAAAGATGGCTATTATTGCCGTGGAAAAAGGAGGTAGAAATGCCGTCACTCACTGGCAAGTCAAGGAAAGACTGGGCAACTACACCTTAATGGAATTTCGTCTAGAAACTGGCAGAACTCATCAAATTCGCGTTCATAGCAGCCAAATCGGTCATCCGATTCTTGGGGATCCCCTCTATAGTTCAGGTCGTTCTATCGGGATTAATCTACCCGGGCAATTACTCCATGCCCATCGTTTAATTTTAGTACATCCGGTCACGGGAGAGAGCCTAGAAGCGATCGCTCCCTTACCCGCTATTTTCCCGAAAGTTTTAGCTATTTTACGGCAGAGAAACCCCTAGCGCACAAATTGCGGCATAATCTCCGCTGCTGTCCATAATCCGTAGATACCGCGACGATGCAGGGAAACCCCCGCTTTCAGATAACCGAAAGCCGGCCCGCAGACATTAGCCGCCATACTGGTTTCATCACCTAAAGTGAAGGTATGGGTGGAAATTTTGCCTTCAAAAGTCCGCCCCGTGACTTTAACATTGGTACTTAAAGGCTTTTTCGGGTTGCGCGTATCCACCACACCCCCGACGGAAACCCGATCGCGTCCACAAATTCCAGCCAATTCCAGCATAATATCGTCTGCGTGTTCCATATTTTCGAGGCTAAGAATGCCATTGGTTTTATTTAACAGCATTTCCACTTCCGCATCACTCATCTGGTGGGCTGTTTCTGGGTTGTAACCGGGTAAATGGGCGATATCTTCGCGAATAGTGGCACGATAAGCCTCCCAGTTGGCAATTCCCACGCCAAAGGTAATTTTAACGCTATGAATCTCTGCATAACTCTGGGCAGCTAGGGCAGCGGCCGCAGTTAACAGTCCGGGGGTAGCACCGCAGCCGGTCATATAGGTGATGCCGGCGGCTTCTAGGTCTGCTTGTAGTGCTAGGATTTGTTCCATGGCGCTGGTACGTTTGAGGGCATCGACTAAAACCCCGCGCCAACCTAAGCGAATGAAAGTTTTAGCGATATCGGCCATGAAATTGTTAGGTAAATTCGGTAAGGCGAGAAAATAGCCCTCTACGTCGGCAGTTTTGATTAATTCCTCGATACTGTTCTCGCTGAGACTGCCGTAATTTTCCAGATAACCGATCGAACCCCGGTCATGATAAATTTTGTTACAGGTATTGACATCTAGACCGTCTTTGTGGTATGCAAAACCGGCTTTATCGGCGGCGGCAGTCCAGAGCATTTCCTGTTTGGGGGCGAGAATTCTAGCGGCAGCCTGTCCCAAACCACCAAAACCTAAAACACCGATCCGAAGGCGATCGCTGGCTATTTGTTTATTCATATTTGTTCTGATTCCTATAGACAAAATTCTATGATCTCGGCGGTCGTGGTTCGCCGTTGCATCTCCTTTATTTTCAATTTATCGCTTCAGGTCGTCTTTTTTGTGTAGTTTTGTTAAATTATGCCCACTAGGTTAAAGTTCGCCCTTGACGATGAAGAAAAGTTACGGGAAACTTACAAAAAATGAAAGTGGTTGGCCGAGATAATATAAAGTTTTGCTAAAATTTTAACCAGATTGCTACGATTAGCAAACTATCGTAAATTAAAACGATAGGGAGCTTTGCAAACCCCAGATTACGCCGAGAAGACCTATGAGCATGGAAAGCCTAGAGTTTATCATCTATCCCGATGGTCGCGTCATGGAAAAGGTGACAGGCATAGTCGGTTCATCTTGTCAAGAGGTGACGGCGGCGATCGAGGCACAACTCGGGCAGCTGATGTCTCAAGAGAAAACCTCGGATTATTACCATCAAACCGTCAGCCAGTCAGAGAAAGTCAGCAACGCAGCCACTTTTAGCGACTGGTAATTTTTCATCTTTCCCGATCCCTTTATTTAAGCCACTGAAAAACCATGTCACACTTTAGCAATATCAAAACCAAAATCCGCGATCTATCCTACCTAAAAGCCGCCCTGAGCGATATGGGTATGGAATGGAAAGAGGGTTCCCACCCCGTCAAAGGTTATCAAGGTCAAACTTTAACCGCAGAGGTGGTAATCGAGCAAGATAACAATTACGATATCGGTTTTCGCTGGAATGGTAACGAGTACGAGTTAGTTGCCGATTTGCAATACTGGCAACAACCCCTAACCGTAGAAGGATTTTTAAGAAAAGTAAATCAAGGTTATGCCTACCACACCATTCTGGCAGAAACTGCTAAACAGGGTTTTCAGGTGGCAGCACAGGAAAAAAATACTGATGGTTCTATTCGTCTAGTGGTACAACGTTGGAGTGCCTAATGGCTGATTTTTCTCCCGAACGCTCTGGTTTTGAACCAGAGTTAGGGGGATTCCTAAGAGATTCCCCCGATCGCACTGGTTTTGAGCCTGAATTGGGTGGTTTACTGCGCCAGAAAGCGGTTTACGTCGATGAGGTCACTTGTATCGGTTGTAAACACTGCGCCCACGTTGCCCCCAACACCTTTTTTATTGAAGGTGAATACGGTCGCTCTCGCGTCTATAATCAGGACGGTGACGAAGAAGAAATTATTCAAGAAGCGATCGAGACTTGTCCAGTCAACTGTATTCACTGGGTTAATTATAATCAGTTGTCATCCCTTGAGGAAGAACGCAAACATCAAGTGATTAAACAGTTAGGTTTTCCTCAGATTCACAAGAAATTTAGCGCCGAAGATTTAGATCTCTAGGGTGGATAGGTGCAGCCTCATCCACCTATTATTTCCGAGCAGTCATGGCAGCGGTTCTCGATCGAATCCGCTACAGTTCTTAAATGAACACCCAACTGATTTATTCTCTCGCGCGAATTATTCTCTCTCTCTCCGAGGAAGAAAGAGAGTTACTGAATCGGAAAATTGAGAGCGAACAACGGGAAAATTTGCAGATTAACGCTCAAATTTTGGATTTAGAAAACCGTGTCAAGCAATAGGAAAATCAATATCCCATGAGTTCGGAAGAATTCTCTTCTAGATTTCGTTCCGGTGAGCTAGGGGACGCTATGGATTATTTCGAGTGGAATGTTTATTATGAAATGCTATTGGCAGCTAGAAAAGAGTTAAGTTTATGATCAAATTAGATGGAGATAGCCGATTATATTCCCCTAGTTAAACGGAAATTATCTGAGAGTTCGATTGTGAACTCTTTCACGATTGTCGATGAAAGAATTTTATTCGATCGAGGTTATTTCCGAGCAATAGTCCTTCGATTTCAAGACAACAACTGTATAAAATTGAACCACTGAGATAAATCATGAATCCTAGAGTTAAAGAAGTTATCCCTTTGCCAAACTATCAATTACAACTCATCTTTACTAATGAAGAAAAGAAAATTTATGATTGTTCACCACTGCTCGATTTTGCCATCTTTCAAGAACTTAAAAACAAACAGTATTTTAATCAAGTAAAAATTTTAGATGGTACGGTAACTTGGCCGAACGAACAAGATATCTGTCCGGATACTCTCTATCTTGACTCCATTTCCCAAACCTAGAACAGTTCGATCGAGGAAACCCAACAACAAAAGTAACGCTCCCACTGATCAGATTTTCTTTCGCTACAGCCTTTCTCAGAAAGATGAGGTTAGTTATTGTTGCTAAAATACTTGATGAGTAAGGATTACTCTGTACTTCATCTCTAGGAGAAAGAATGAGAAATTTTCTACTTACCCGGTGATTGCTGTGGGGAGGGAAAAGTTAGAGGCAATCGGGGCAAAATGATAAGTATTTTATATGCAAATACCTTCAATACTTAAAAATATTTAAATTTACAATTAGTAATATTTATTTTTACTTAAGAATTTATTGAGAATAATTTCTATTTATTTACGAGGTGACAATACTTCCAGCGATTTTGGTATAATTTCGAATTATGCTATGGTGGTTTTTTCTGTGCTTTTTTGGACTTCTCAAGGTCTAGCTTGCCTTGAAACCATTGCTAAATCTAGACTTTCCCTTTTAGCCAAACCAAACACTTTCGCCAATTATCCCTTTTTTCCCTAACAACGTTGATCTAATTTTTGTGTAGTTTTGTTGCAAAGTCAAAATTTTTTTGACAAAATGCCCAAATTGTGATAAGGACGAAATGACGGGATTTAGCATCATCTCTAGCTCCAGTGTTTCCTAAAACCAGAAATTTCGTACCTCACCCTTAAGATAACAGCTAAGTAGTGTTTGTTCAAAAAGGCCTAGGATGGGGTCAGGCAGAAGGCAGCAGTTTAAGGCTTTGTTGCTCTCCTTTTTTGTACCAGTTTGCCTACTACAAGAAGGATAATGCAAGGTTTTTGAAGGTCTCAATCCTATTTTCGCAGCATGAACATCGGATTTTAAAAGGTCAAAAGTCTTATTTTAAAAGGGTTCTACCATTATCTAGCAAGCCCTAATTACTATAGCGTTTCCTAAGCTAGTGAGGTACACATATTTTCTTCCCTTTTGCCTTTTGCCTTTTGCCTAAAACCCATAACTTTTGTACCTCAGCAGACTGAAAAACGCTATATCATAATATTTCTTCTCAAAAAAAGAGGAGAAAAAAGCAAGTTCTGCCTTTCTCTCCCCCAGTTTAGCGATTAATTACATTGAAACAGTAGCCAGTAATCTTGAACTACTATTGACTGCCTTAGTAAGCACCGTTATTTTTGGGAAAAACCACAACACCGATAGTTCTAAAGATTACCCAGATATCGGTTAACCAGTTGCGCGAATTAACGTAATACACATCCATCTGCACCCGCATGGGATAGGGGATGTCATTACGTCCAGAAACTTGCCATAAACCAGTTAAACCGGGGCGAATAGTTAAAACTTTGTCGATGCGATTGCCATATTTCTGCAATTCTTCGGGAACTAAAGGCCGCGGACCGACGACGCTCATATCTCCCCGCAGGACGTTCCAGAACTGGGGAAACTCGTCTAAACTGGTTAAGCGGAGAAACTTGCCAATCCAAGTTATGCGGGGATCATCCTTCAGCTTGAAATTATCCTCGAATTCCGCTCGCAGTTGGGGAGAGTCTTCCATCAGTCTCTCTAATACCTTATCCGCATCCATTACCATAGTACGGAACTTGATACAGTTGAAATGCTGGAAGTTTTGACCGACGCGCTTCTGCACATAGAAGACCGGACCGGGGGAACTAATCGCGATCAGTAAGGCTAAGATTAAATAAAGCGGCGAAAAGAAAATTAGAACCGACAGGGAGAAAACGATATCGAATAATCGTTTTGAGGTATCGCCGTCTAAAGCTATTAACCAAGATTTTTGATGCCGTCTACCAGAGACCGAAGGTTTGAACCCTCGCTTCATCAAAGCTTGTAGAGCCTTGACGGAGATAAGTTGGCTATTAGCAGTCATCTTACTCCTTCACATCACACACACCACACAGTACCCATGATAAAGCCACAAGACTGAAAAAACAAGTCTTCAGGCCAATAACTGGCACTGGCCATTTTAGAACTTTTGTACTAAAAAATCTCTAATTAGGGTTTGCGGCAAAAAGTTTGTTGGTGGGGTTAGGAGTCAGCAGTCAGCTTACTGTTCACTGAGAAAACTTCCCGCTCTCCTATAGCTTTTAAACAGGATTTAGTATTGTAGGACGCTTTTGAACCAGCAATTCTCATTTTAAAAAGTAACAAGTGATACAGACAGAAACAAAGCTTTAAGCAAGCTACAAAATGCGCTCCCGCGAGTGCGACTGCATCGCAGAGAAGTGAGTATATAGAGTATTTATACTCAAAATATTTGAAA
>NZ_JBLZRT010000194.1:0-1211 GCF_048564745.1 Microcystis sp. | reverse complement strand
AAAGCATGGGGATGAAGGTATGATAGCGAGATATGTAAAAGAACAAGATAAAGAATACCTGCAGCTACACCAAAATCTACAATTGAGTCTATTTTGATTCTGATACCCCGTCCGCTTGCGGCGGGGTAGTTCATTTTTCTCCATTTACCTTTGCCATACTGTTTTTGCAACCGTTCCCGATTACGAATTCCTGTTCCTGTGGCAATAATCTCGATATTCGTGATATCGCTGATAATCTCAAAGTCCACGATCGAGCAAGCAATCTTAAAGAGTGGCCTTTCATTATAGCATCTATTGCCAAAAAAGAGATATAAAAAAACAAACCCCCCTCAAGATTGATTGAAGGAGTATTGATGGTATTTTTAGAGGCAATTTAGCCGACTTTTGTGGTTTCTTTTTCAGTGGATTTAGAGGGTTTTAGTTGGCAACTGATAATAAAGCCTCTTCTATTGGCTTTGGTAACTCAATAGCATAAAACCGATTCTTAATGTGTAAAATGTGTAAGGGGAAGAGACGCAAAAAATAAACCTGCTCAACTGACTAAATGAAGGGGGTTATGATAGCATTCCAATAGGAAGGGATAGATAGGGTTATAGCCATGAGTATTGATATCTCCGATGAAATTCTCAGTGCAACACGCATGACTGAAGCTGAGATGAGGCAGGAAATTGCGGTCATGCTCTTTCAAAAAGAGAAGCTCACCCTTGCTCAAGCGAGTCGATTTGCAGGAATGAATCGTATTGCTTTTCAACACCTACTTGCAAGTCGTCAAATTCCGGTACACTACGATGTCGAAGATTTTGAACAGGATATTAAGAACTTGCGGGAGATGGGAAGATTGTGATTGTTGTCAGTGATACATCCCCTATCAACAATCTTGCCGCCATTAATCAACTTCATCTGCTACAACAACTTTACGAAATAGTTTTTATTCCTGAAGCAGTTTATCGAGAATTAACTGAGCCTGATTTTCCGGTAGCAGGTTCAATAGAGGTACAAACCTTAGATTGGATTCAAACTCGAACGGTAACTAACCGCACAGTGATTGAAGCTCTTGCAGATGAACTAGATAGGGTCTGCTGAAAAAGTTTGTTGGTGGGGGCAGGGTGTGGGCTTCGGCCGTGAGCTCAGCGTTCGACCGAGCTCACGCCGAGGTCCGAACGGGTGTGGGGTGTGGGCTTCGGCCGTGAGCTCAGCCGAACGGGTGTAGG
>NZ_JBLZRT010000193.1:0-7694 GCF_048564745.1 Microcystis sp. | reverse complement strand
TTAAATGTATCTGGATACACGCCACACAAGCGTTTGAACTCTGTTGGCTTTAAAGTTTTTACTTGTTCGTAAGTCATCTTTCAATCTTAACTCTTGGACTATTTTATCCTATTTTGTCTAGACTTATGCAAGAGATCTAATGTCTTTTCGCGTTCAATACCTTGTTCGATACCTTGTTCGATACCTTGACGCATCCAACTGGTGGTAATTTGCATAACTCCCTCCTGTACGGGTTGACTAAATGTGCTAATCTCTTCTTGGAATTGTATCTCTTCGACCGGATTTAGATTGAGATAAGTATCAATGAATCCAAAAATTAATTGCATTCTCGCAGGATCTAACCTTAAAGTAATTAACAAGCGCAGACATTCCGCTTTAACTTTGGCTCGCTCTTTCTCGGCAATAGGGTGATCCAGAAAACGGGTTTCTTCAAGAAACCCGTTTTCTATTCAATCTCCTGACTCCTGACTCCTAACTCCTGACTCCTAACTCCTAACTGAAAAGTTTCGCTAATCTTTAGATAAATTGCGAGAAACATACCAAGTAAAACCGCCGCCGATAACTGCCATAACTGCTAAAGCTAATAGTACTGGTCGGAGTCCGAATTGAGTTTCGGCGATACCCGCGACAGCTAATGGTAAAGAGAGGGCAATATTAACGGCATTGTTTTCTAAACCAAAGACTTTACCGCGCATTTCGGGGGGTGTATCTGCCTGTAGGGTAGTTTGCATGGGAACCCCGACTAAAGCGGCAAAAATCCCTAATAAAGCGGTCATAGCGAAGGCTAAAATTAAACTCTTTGTGGCTAGAGATAAACCGATTAAAGCTGCCGCCATACCCAGGGAACCCCAGAGACTTAATTGGGTGTGGGAGAATTTTTGGCCCCAATAACCCAAAGTAATCGCACTAACTGCCATTCCTGCACCACAGGAGGCTAATAAAAAGCCGAATTGAGAAGCTTTTAACCCGGGTAGTTTTTCCGCCATACTGACGGCTAATACTGATAGAGCGGCAAAAATACAGAATAAGATGACTAACTGAATCAGAGCGTTACGAACTTTATGATTTTTGTTGAGGTAACGAATGCCGTCGCGGATATCTTCCCAAACATGGGGCTGTTCTGCGGTAGGAATAACATATTTTTCGTTAGTTCGCAGGATAATTAGAATTAAACCGGCAATTATATAAAAAGCACCGACAATCATCACTTTGCCAATATCAAATTGTCCGGCTCTCGTGCCGAAAATGCTATCAGCAAAAGCTAATAGAGGTTCACCGATGGCAAAACCGATAATTAATACCGCCATGGTGGTTAAAGTGTTGAGGGAATTAGCCGGTAGAAGATGACGACGTTTTACCACTAATGGCAGGGTAGATTGTTCGGCGGGGGCAAAAAATTGGGTTAAGGTGGAGACAAGAAAAGTAATGACTAACAACAGGAAAAAACCGAAGGGTAAATTAAATTCTCCTTGTAGCCGGTAATGCCAATTTCTTAAACCGTCAGGCAACCAACCGAGGGGAACGGCTAAAGTTTGCTCGCGCACTAACCATAATAATAGGGGAATGAGGAGGACAAAAGCCCCGCGTAAAAGGTTAGAAATAACTAAAACTTGTTTTTTTAACCATCTATCAACATATACACCCGCCACCGAACCCACTAACACCGCCGGAATTGTATTAGCAATCATTATCGCCGATACCCAGCCACTAATCGACTGATCGGCTTTTTGGTAATGGGTGGCAATTAGGGAGATCATCAGGACTAAATAGAATTTATCCGCTAATTGGGAAAAAATCCCCCCCGCCCAGAGAGTGAGAAAGCGCGGGTTTTTTAGCACTGGGGCAAAACCCTGACTAGGATTGGATTTGGGCGCACGTTTAGGCAAGCGGTTCATGGTTTCTGCGTCGGATTGCCTCGGTGAGGAATCGGAAGAATTAAAAACAGGAGTGGAGGAGTCGCTAGAATTAGCGTCGCTAGTTTCTGAGTCAAACAGTTGCATTATGATGATTTTTGCTATCTGTTTAAAATTCTAAGGGAGATAAACCCTCAACTAATGCCGAGGAGCGAAAAGTTTTTCCCAGATGATATTGAGTATAGCGGCGCAGCAGGCGATCGAGGTTAATCCAAGCTAGTTCTGAGGCAGGGTTTTCTTCTGGGGGAAAATCGGGTTTTCCTAAGCATTGCAGTAATTGCAGTTCTTGCGGCGTCAGTTTACTATCGATTTTGGGCGGGTTGATTGTTTCTGTGAGGGCAGCTAGATCTATTATTCCCCCTGCCTCGAAACTAAATCCTAGGCAATTGTCCCCAATTAAAGCTTTTCCCGTCAACAGGCAGTTATGGACTTGCGGCACTAAGCCGGCAATTATTAAGAAATGAAAAATTGCTTGACAAAGGTAGGGAAGTATGTACTGATTTTCGTCGAGGACTTCAATTCTGGCCAGATGGCTGCAGATTAATTCGTATAATTCCCTCTGGGGTTGTTCGCTCAGTGCGATCGCCAAAACCAGTTCACAGAGGTATTGGCTAACGGTGAGTTTGGCGAGATTTTGACTTAATTTGGGATAAGATTCGATAGTTTCAGCTTGAACGACCTTATCTAGGGATTTTCCTGCGACTATTAACAGATTATTGACCACAAATAGTTCGCTTCTACCCCGTAGGGAAGATTTATACTTGCGCGCACCAGGAGCGATGGCTCTAATTAAACCATATTCGGCGGTCAAAATAGTTAAGAGGCGATCGGCTTCTCCGAAGGCCATTCCTTGCAGATTGATTCCAGTAGCTTGATAGGTACGAGACATTATTGATAGCAGTTATCTTAATGGTGAGGTAGGAAGTTTTCGGGAGACTCCGAGACGACTCCCTCTCAACCCTACACCCTACACCCTGCCCCCACAAAAAACTTTTTCGGCAAACCCTAGCTAATTGTCTCCTCAAAAAGACTTGAGCCAATCACTAGGCAAAAGGGAAACTATGGAGGTTAGCGGACTCGAACCGCTGACATCCTGCTTGCAAAGCAGGCGCTCTACCAACTGAGCTAAACCCCCGATCTGGTTTTTGAGACACTCTCGTTATTATAACCTATAGTGAAAAATATTACAAGTTAATTTTTCCCTTGCCTGCCATGTCTTATCTAGTCGCCACTTTTTACCAGTTTGTGGCTTTGTCAGATTATCGTCAAAAACAGCCAGAAATACAAAAATACTGCCAAGAAAGAGGAATTAAAGGAACTATTCTTCTGGCAGCCGAGGGGATTAATGCAACGATCGCCGGGAACCGTCAAGCGATCGCCGAGGTGATTAGTTGGTTAAAAACCGATACTCGTTTAGCTAATCTAGAGGTGAAAGAGTCTGTTTGTGATTATTTGCCCTTTCAACGCTTAAAAATTCGCTTAAAAAAGGAAATTGTGACTTTCGGTCAACCCAAGGCTAATCCTCTCGAAAAAACAGGAATTCATCTCAAAACTGAAGAGTGGAACCAATTGCTGAAAGAGCCGGACGTGGTAGTTATCGATACGCGTAATAATTATGAAGTGGCGATCGGTACTTTTGCGGGAGCGCTTAACCCAGAAATCCAGCATTTTCGCCAATTTCCCGAGTATATTCACGACAATTTTGATAGTATTAACGATAAAAAAATAGCTCTTTTTTGTACGGGGGGAATTCGCTGTGAAAAGGCGGCAGCTTTTTTATTAAATCAAGGCTTTTCTCAAGTTTATCAGCTAGAGGGAGGTATTTTGAAATACTTAGAAGAAGTTAGTCCCGATCAGAGTCTTTGGCAAGGAGAATGTTTTGTTTTCGATCAAAGAGTGGCCCTAACAGCTAATCTAGAGGTAGGACATTATGAAATGTGTCCCGCTTGCGGTCATCCCATCGATGAAAAAGATAAACAATCCCCCAATTACCGAGCAGGAATATCTTGTCCCTATTGTAGTTAATTTTCTCCTATCTTAACCGCTCTCATCTCCCTACTTTTATAGTATCTGGTTACTTTTTCTTGCGGATTTGTGTACCAGAAATCATGTCATGAAGGGCGCGTTTTTTCTTTGTCCAGGCTGCCAGTAAAAAGCCCAAATATAAGGGAGCAGTGGAGATAAATTTTAGTAAGTAGCGGCGATTGGCTCTTGCAAAAGATATGCGTTTTCCTTGGCTATCGGTGACGGATAAATCAAAAAACATTTTACCAATAGTGGCTTTAAAAAGATATTCTAAGAAAACATAATATAACCATTTAATAACTATTCCTAAACCAAGAGCAGTCAGAATGGCAATATGTTCGTGAGTAAAGTTAAGTTTGGCTTGAATATTATAGATAATTGCCGCTATAAATAAAGCAAAACCTATAATTGTTGTTCCAGCTGCACTTAATCCTGCGGCATAGTAAACCCAGATTTCTTTGGGAATATCAAAATTAAGATTTAAATCTTGAAAAGTTGACCATTGTTGTAAGCGAAAACAGATATAACCACCTAATAAAGCGGCGATAATAATAACGATAAAAGAATCAATTAAAGAAGCTTTTAAACGGAGCCAAAACCCAGCATAACTGGAAGAAAGTAAATCGGGAATAGATACAGAATTCCGAATAAGAATAACTTGAGTTTTTTCGGGAGGAGAATTTTTAGTTTTTTTAGTTTGATGGGGATTGGCTTTAATATCAGTAATAATTTTTAGCAAAGTTTTGGTATCTTTAGGTCGATCAATAGGTTTTTCTGCCATTAAATTATCGATAAAATCTGCTAATCGAGAAGGGATATTTGAGGCATATTTACGCCAGTTAAATTCATTTGTATTAATATTATAAATTTTCGGATCACTGGGTTCTTTACCGGTTAACAAAAAGACGAAAGTTTTGCCCAAAGCATAAAAGTCTGATTGGGGGACAGAGTGACCACGAGATTGTTCAGGAGGAGCATATCCAGGGGTATAAATTCCTGTATTTTTCCCTCCTGCTAGGACGGTTTTAGTGACTTGTCGCGCTGCTCCAAAATCAATTAAAACTAATTGACCATCGGGTTTTAAGATAATATTAGAGGGTTTGATATCACGATGATAGAATTTATGTTTATGAACTGCGTGGAGAATATTAGCTAACTGAGTTAACCAATCCAAAGCGAGATTATAATCAATCGGTTTAAATCCTCTTTGTTTTTGATGTTCTTCTAAGTCAATACCGGCAATTTTTTCCATAACTAAACAGTGTAAAGCAGTTTGACTCTCCCGGGGATGATAAATAAAATAGTTTTCTCCTTTGGGAATACCGGGGTGATTTAATTGTTTTAAAAGATTGGCTTCCTGTTGAAATAAATCAATAGCTTTGCTGGAATCGTAGGTAAGAACTTTTAATACTTTGGGTATTTTACGCTCATCTATCACTTCATAGGTATTACCAAACCCACCTTTGGCACTCAATAAATTTGTGACTCGATATTTACCATTTAAAAGCAAGTCGGAACCGCAGGATTGACAGTAACGACTCTCCGTGATACTTTTCGGTTTGGGACAATGAGGATTAATACAAAAACTCATAGATTTTATTGGTAGAGTAAAAAATAAACTTGATGATAACAATATTCCTTGATAAATTTAGGGTTTATTGCCAAGAAAAAAGCCGCGCAATCCCAAAGTGACCACGGCACTTAAAAAAGCCACAACCATGGGGATAATCAGAGATTTAAACCCTTTCAAGTCCGCAATATCTTTAACTAGGATTGCATAACTATCTTCGACTTTTTCCAGTCGTTTATCCATTGTTTCGACTTTCTGATCAAGAGTTTTAATATCTCCCTTGATTTCCGTGACTTCCACCTTTAAATCATTAACATCTCTTTGCAGGGTGTCAAATTTTTGATTAACATCTTTTTGGAGACTGTCAAATTTTTGATCCATATCTCTTTGGAGATTGTCGATTTTCTGATCTACATCTCTTTGAAGACTGTCAATTTTCTGATCCACATCTCTTTGGAGACTGTCAAATTTTTGATTAACATCTCTTTGGAGATTGTCGATTTTACTCTCGATCCTTGTCAGGACAGATTCGAGAGAATAGGTAACGGTTTCGCTAGTTTGTGTCATAATTAAAACCCTCTTACAGATAACTACTTTCTTGAAATAAAAAATTAAGGTTTATTACCAAGAAAAAAGCCACGCAATCCTAAAGTGACCACGGCACTTAAAAAAGCCACAACCATGGGGATAATCAGGGATTTAAACCCTTTCAAGTCAGCAATATCTTTAACTAGGATTGTATAACTATCTTCAACTTTTTCTAGTCGTTTATCCATTGTTTCGACTTTCTGATCAAGAGTTTTAATATCTCCCTTGATTTCCGTGACTTCCACCTTTAAATCATTAACGTCTTTTTGGAGACTGTCAAATTTTTGATCCATATCTCTTTGGAGACTGTCAAATTTTTGATCCATATCTCTTTGGAGATTGTCGATTTTCTGATCCACATCTCTTTGCAGGGTGTCAAATTTTTGATCCACATCTCTCTGAAAGGAATCTATTTTCTGACCCATATCTCTTTGGAGAGAGTCAATTTTCTGATTAACCTCTTTAATACTATCTTTAATTTCTTTTAGGACAGATTCAAGGGAATAGGTAACGGTTTCGCTAGTTTGTGTCATAATTAACAACCTCTGGTCGATATAGCCAAATATAATTAGGTTATACTAAAAAAGTTTTTCGTTGGTGTGGGGTTTTACCCATGTTCAGGAAAAAAGTACCTGAATTTTCCCCCCGATTACTCCAATGGCTGTCACTTTTTGATTTAAAAAAGCCTAAAGATATTATCCAACAAAGTTTTTAGATTTATTCAGCCAGCCCCAATTATTCCCCTATTGCCTATTACTAGGGACTAAGGACGATTTCGCTACCGAAAAATTTCAATTGTGGCCAGAGAGCGGTCATGGTAATTTAAGAAAGCGATCAGGGAACTCTAACAGGGAAGATCCCGACCCTAGCGAGGGAGTGCCTGTTTAACCGTCTGTCCTATGTACAAGTCTATTACTGTTTTAACGCTGCTGACGGGAATTATCGCCGTTGATGTGGTTTTTGCTCAATCCACTGTTAATCTTCCCATCGCAGTTCAACAGGGAGAATCCTACGAAGGATTATTGACTAGAGCATCGCAATTAGCGGAGAAAACTATCATCAGTCGTTTTAATCAACAACAGGGTATTAATAAAATTGATTTATTAATAACCGCCGAAAAATCAGGGGCGATCGCACCTCTCCTCTCGGTGAAGGTATCCCGTCAAGATTGGTTTGGCAACCCTAATATTCAACGCTGGGCTAATGTTTTTCCCTTTGGCAAAGCTCTCCTTGGTTTTAGCTCTCCCGCACCCGTCGTCACCCCGAAAAGTCCCCCTGCTACCGTTAATCCCAGTCCATCTCCAGCACCATCTCCCACCGCTACCACTCCTCCCCCTGCTTTACCCTTCGAGGATGAGCCGAATAATGCTCCCCAAATCCCCATTCCTAAGCAAAGATTAACCACTCCAGCTAATCGTTAATTGATAGGAAAAGGATGGGCTTTCGGCAGATATATGTAGGGCTTGCTGAATAAATCTAAAAACCTTGTTGGATAAGGCTTTTAGACTTTTTTGACCTCAAAAAGTGCCGACCATTGGAGGGATCGGGGGTAAAATTCAGGTACTTTTTCCCTGAAAATTAGGTAACTGACTACCTCA
>NZ_JBLZRT010000192.1:0-9291 GCF_048564745.1 Microcystis sp. | reverse complement strand
AAATAGATCTAGCGATTCTAGGCAAAAAGCTAACGAAAGAATTAGGGATAGGAGCGAGCTTACTAGGAATTATTATTAATAAGTGAGAGATGGTGCGGCGAACTTTTTCGAGCTAAAACCATGAAAAGCTTATGCTATATGGATTTCAGCCTTCTTGTCCCCCTGTCGGCTAAATTTGCCCAAAAGTCATCAGATTGAGCGAAATTAAACAAAACATCGTCAACAACAGGAAGAATCGGCAAAAGAGAGGAAGTCATGACATTAACAGCAGAGGTTTATTGCTAACAGTTTTAGCCCAACAATCCCCAATCTTTCAATACCCCTGTAACAGAAATTAATATTTATTACAAGAAAACGGGTTTCTTGAGACAGTCGGGAAAACTATATATAGCGGTTTTCAGTCTGCTGAGGTACAAGAGTTATGGGTTTTAGGCAAGAGGTAAAAGGGAAGAAAAATAGGTGTACCTCACTAGCTTGGGAAACGCTATATTCATAATTTATCATTCATAATTCATCATGCCCACGGGAGCATTTTTGGCGATTAATCCTGTTCCTCTAGCCATTTTTGCCAGAGATCTGGACGACGTTCCTTAGTACGATCGAGTTGTTGTTGATAGCGCCAATCAGCGATATCCTGATGATTACCCGATCGCAAAACCGGCGGCACTTGCCAACCGCGAAAGACCGGCGGCCGGGTATATTGGGGATAATCCAATAAACCTGCCTCAAAACTCTCCAATTTCAACGATTCCGCCTTACCTACTGTACCGGGTAACAACCTCGTCACCCCGTTAATAATCGCTAAAGCCGGGATTTCCCCACAAGTTAGGACAAAATCCCCTAAAGATACCTCTCTAGTCACCAAATGCTCACAAACCCGCTCATCTACCCCTTCATAATGGCCACAGATGAGAATTAACTGCTGATAACTACTGGCCCAAGTTTTCAGTAAAGCTTGATTGAGAGGTTCCCCCTGGGGAGTCATCAGCACGATCTCCCGGGGTGGTAAAATTCCTAAAGACTCGATCGCCTCAAAAATTGGCTCTGGTTTTAATAACATTCCCACACCACCACCGTAGGGTTCATCATCGACGCGACGGTGTTTATCGTGGGCAAAATCCCGGAGATTGACCAAATTTACCCTAGCGATGTCGCGTTCGAGAGCTTTTGCCAACAACCCCGACTGCAGCGGTGAAGTAAAAAAATCGGGAAAGAGAGTAATAATGTCAAACTGCACGGGAAAATTAAGGCCTAGACTGGGATAGTGTTTAATGTATCATTGTGTCACGGTTCGATCGGTTAAAATCTTGCTAATTTTGCGCTAGTCTATCTCAATAACATGATAGACTATGCTGTACTGTCTAGGGGTTTTTCTGGCTCTAGCTTGAGTGATCGAAGTCTAGCCTAGACTTAAAGTTAACTAACAGTCCGTCATTGCCAGTGGATCGAAGAAAATTGCTAAAATCGCCTCTACTATTGCTTGATGTCCCGAAAAATATTCCTAAACCGCATTTTTTTCCGTCAACCGTTCAGGGAAAATAACATCAAGATACCTGTACATCTTCCCGAAAAACCTTCCATCCCTAAAAATGTCTATTCGTTCAGTGACATGATCATCGAGCTAGAAACCCAACACCACCAAAATCCTACCCCCGTATCTCTCAAAACGGCGATTTTAGTCATTGGAGGTGCCGAGGATAAAGTCCACGGTAAAGAGATACTGCATACCTTTTGGAATCGCGCTGGGGGTAGCGAAGCAGTGATCGCTATTGTTCCCTCCGCTTCCAGAGAACCAGTTTTAATCGGCGATCGCTATCAGAAGATTTTCGAGGAAATGGGGGCAAAATACGTCAAAGTTATCGATATTCGCGATCGTGTACAGGGAGAAGACCCCCAATTTCAAGCCTACATCGAAGAGTGTACAGGTGTATTTATGACCGGAGGCGACCAGCTGCGTTTATGCGGTTTGCTCTCCGATACTCCCCTGATGGAAAGAATCAGACAAAGAGTGCAACAGGGAGAACTAACCCTAGCTGGAACTAGCGCCGGGGCCGCCGTTATGGGTCATCACATGATTGCTGGGGGCAGCAGCGGGGAAGCACCTAATCGGGCCCTAGTGGATATGGCCATGGGATTAGGTCTCATTCCTGAAGTCATTGTCGATCAACACTTCCACAATCGCAACCGCATGGCCCGGTTAATGAGTGCTATCTCTGGTTATCCCGAACGTTTAGGAATTGGCATCGATGAGGATACCTGCGCTATGTTTGAACGGGATGGCACGATGACAGTAATCGGCTGCGGTACAGTGACGGTAATTGATGCTAGGGAAATGTCCCACACCAACCACCATCACGTCACCGCAAACGAACCTCTGAGTCTGCATAATCTGCGGGTACATATTCTTGCCTACGGTGATGGCTATCATCTCAAAAAACAGCAAGTGATCCCTAAATTGGGGTAAAAAAACTCCTGAAAAACTGTTCACGATGAACAGTTTACCCATCTCGGAAAACCAGACAATAAAGAACGGCTTCTTTGTGCTTCTCAACAGCGAACATCAGCTATATCATGAAAATTCTCAGAACCCAAACCCTGCGCGGTCCCAACTACTGGAGTATTCGTCGCGACAAGCTCATTGTTATGCGTCTGGATCTCGAAGATCTCGCAGAGAAGCCATCGAATGAAATCCCCGGCTTTTACGAGGGATTAATCGACGTTCTTCCCAGTTTAGTCGAACATTACTGCTCCCCTGGTTATCGCGGTGGTTTCTTTGAACGAGTCCGCACTGGCACTTATATGGGCCACATCATTGAACATATCGCCCTAGAATTGCAGGAATTGGCAGGAACTCCCGTCGGGTTTGGTCGCACGAGAGGCACCTCCACCCCCGGAGTCTATAACGTGGTGTTTGAATACGTTGAGGAGCAAGCGGGACGTTATGCGGGTCGGGCTGCCGTGCGTTTGTGTCAATCGATTGTCGATACGGGAACCTATCCTAAGGAAGAATTAGCCCAAGATTTAGCCGATTTACGCGATTTATGCAATAATGCCTCCCTCGGTCCGAGTACAGAAACCATCGTCAAAGAAGCACAAGCTAGAAATATCCCCTGGTTACTCCTGAGCGCTCGTGCCATGGTGCAATTGGGCTATGGTGTTCACCAAAAGCGCATTCAAGCCACTTTAAGCAGTTTTTCGGGGATTTTAGCCGTTGAGTTGGCCTGTGACAAGGAAGGCACAAAAACTATCCTCAAGGATGGTGGCATTCCAGTCCCCCGGGGTACGGTGATTCAATACTTGGATGAGTTGTCAGCGGCAATCGAGGAAGTGGGAGGGTTTCCCATCGTGATTAAACCCCTCGATGGCAACCACGGCCGGGGCATCAGCATCGATGTTAAAACTCAACAGGAAGCAGAGGAAGCCTATGATCTAGCCAGTGCCGCCTCGAAAACCCGCAGCGTGATCGTAGAAAGATACTATAAAGGCAGTGATCACCGAATTTTAGTCATAAATGGTAAAGTCGCCGCCGTGGCCGAACGGATCCCCGCTCACGTCGTCGGTGATGGGCGCTCAACTATAGAAGAATTAATCGAAATTACTAATCAAGATCCCAACCGGGGTGACGGTCATGCCAACGTTTTAACTAAAATAACTATTGACAAAACCGCCCTTAATGTGCTAGAGAAACAGGGCTATGAATTAACCAGCATTTTAGCCCACGGAGAGATCGCCTATCTGCGGGCCACGGCTAATTTAAGCACCGGCGGCATCGCTGTGGATCGTACCGACGAAATTCACCCCGAAAACATCTGGATCGCCCAAAGAGTGGCAAAATTAATCGGTTTGGACATTGCCGGTATCGATGTGGTGACAGAGGATATCCGCAAACCCCTGAAAGAAGTGGACGGGGTAATCGTAGAAGTCAACGCCGCTCCCGGTTTTCGGATGCACGTCGCCCCCAGTCGCGGTTTACCCCGCAATATCGCCGCTCCAGTTATCGATATGTTATTCCCCCCCGGGACTCCCAGTCGCGTGCCAATTCTGGCCATTACGGGAACTAACGGCAAAACCACCACTAGCCGCTTAATTTCTCATATTTGCCGACAAACGGGGAAAGTAGTCGGATTTACCACGACGGACGGCGTGTATATCGATGATTATCTGGTAGAAAAGGGCGATAACACCGGTCCCTACAGCGCCAGTATGATTTTGAAGGATCCCACAGTGGAGATTGCCGTATTAGAAACGGCCCGGGGTGGTATCCTGCGATCGGGTTTGGCCTTTAATCAGTGCGATGTGGGGGTGGTGTTAAATGTGGCCGCCGACCATTTGGGTATCGGCGATATCGACACCATCGAACAAATGGCGAAGGTAAAAAGCGTTGTGGCCGAGGTGGTTAGCGCCGAGGGTTACGCGGTTTTAAATGCCGATGACCCCTTGACCGCTAGTATGGCCGAAAAAGTCAAGGGAAGAGTCGCTTATTTTTCCATGAGTCCCGATAACCCGATTATTCACGACCATATCCGTCGCGGTGGCATGGCCGCCATCTATGAGAATGGCTATCTGTCGATTCTAGAGGGAGAATGGACGCTGAGAATCGAGGAAGCAGTCAATATTCCCGTGACTATGCAGGGAATGGCTCCTTTTATGATTGCTAACGCCTTGGCCGCCTGTTTAGCCACTTTTGTGCAGGGTATCGATATCGAGTTAATTCGCCAAGGGGTGCGGACTTTTAAACCTTCCGTGGCCCAGACCCCCGGCAGGATGAACCTGTTTGACTTGGGACACCATCACGCTTTAATCGATTATGCCCATAATCCCGCCGGATACGAAGCCGTCGGCGGTTTTGTCGGCAATTGGTCCGGGGAAAAAGTCGGCGTGGTTGGGGGGCCGGGCGATCGACGGGATGATGATTTAATTTTATTAGGGAAATTATCGGCCCAAATGTTCGATCGAATTATTGTTAAGGAAGATAACGATACTCGCGGTCGCCGCCGGGGAGAAGTGGCCGATTTAATTCTCCGGGGAATTAGCCAAGAAAATGCCAGTTTGCGACCAGAAGTTATTCTCGATGAAACGGAAGCTTTAGAGAAGGCTTTAAGCACGGTTTCTGAGGGTGGTTTAGTGGTAATTTTCCCGGAAAGTGTCACCCAGGCGATCGATTTGATCGAGAAACATCGACCCCTGACCGATAATCAGGGTTAAAAGTTGGGATATTCTGCCTATAGAGTCACTTCTAGCCCGATGGTCTGTTCCCCTCTCTAGGCAATCGTTGATCTACAATGATTATTGTAGGCTTTCATCGAAGGAATAATAATATTGATGCAGTTATTCACCATCGGTCACTCTAATCACGAAATTGCCTCATTTATGCTTCTACTTAAGAAGCATAATATAACTGCCCTTGCTGATGTTCGTTCTCATCCTTATAGCCGATTTCTCAAGCATTTTAATCAGTCAATATTGTCAAATGCTTTAAAAAGTGAAGGCATTTACTATGTGTTTTTGGGCAAGGAATTAGGAGCCAGACCGAGCAGCGAAGAATGTTATGTCAATGGTAAGGCTTTATACGAAAAAATTGCTAAAACATCAGCTTTTAATCATGGAATTGAACGAATTTTACAGGGAGTGAAAAAACATCGAATTGCACTTATGTGTGCGGAGAAAGACCCGATTGAATGTCATAGAGCGATTCTGGTTTGTCAACATCTACGTCATTGCGATTTAGATATTTATCATATTCTAAAAAATGGTGACTTGGAATCTCATGACCATTTGGAAGAAAGAATGCTGTTCAAACATAGTTTGACCGATTTTTCAGCCAGTAATCAAAAAGAAATTCAGCTTTCTTTATTTGTCGAGCCAAATAGCAATATTCTCACAAAAGCAGAATGTTTGGAGAAAGCTTATAAGCTTCAGGGTGATGCAATTGCTTATATAGAAACAAGTGGTAATTATGATGAACAGGACAATCAATCTCTTTACAATCGGCTTTACTCAAAAGACTGCACAGAAGTTCTTTGATGACTTACAAAAAGCTGGTGTTAAGAGAGTTATAGATACTCGTTTAAATAATGTTTCCCAATTAGCAGGATTTAGTAAAAAAGCTGACCTAGAATATTTTTTAAAAGTCATCGGTGGCATTGACTATGTTCATGTTTTAGACTTAGCTCCAACTCAAGATATTCTTGATGAATATAAAAAGAAAAAAGTTGATTGGACAATATACGAACAAAAATTTAGACAACTTATTAGTAGCCGGAGGATTGAAACAAAAGTTTCTCCAGATGTAATTAATAACGCTTGTTTACTCTGTAGTGAGGCAAAACCTCATAATTGTCACCGTCGTTTAGTGGCGGAATATTTAAAGGAGAAATGGGGGAATGTCAATATATGTCATCTCTGAAAAAAATTGTCTGTCTTGCTAATTCATGGAAATTAAATGAACGCTGTATCGCTGGAATTGATATTGGTTCGGGAAATTGGGTTCGTCCTGTGTGTGATTCTCTTTATCCAGAAGATGGCAGGGTTCCACGAGCAGTTAGACTAATTTCTGGTAAAGAACCAAAAGTTTTAGATATTCTCGAAATTCCCCTGGCTGATACTGGCAATGATTTTGGGTTTGAATCGGAAAATCTTTCCGTTTTACCCGGTGAATGGAAATGTGTAGGTAGATTCAATATCAATAATTTGGGAAAGTATTGTAGAACCCCAACAAAAATACTGCACAATTCAATTAAATATGTTAATCCTTCTTATTTGAAAAACCTTAATTTCAATCAACGTTATACTCTCCAGTTGATTCAAGTGCAGAGTTTTAGAGTATATCAAAAAGAAAATTCAAAAGGAAATTTTGAGTGGCGTGGCACAATTACAACAGCGAATGGTAACAGTTTGACAGAAGCAAAGATAACTGATCCCGTATTTGTCGAGAAATTAAATACAGGCTATCAACCTCAGCAAAACTGTTTTGTTACCGTCAGTCTTAGTCTGCCTTGGATCTCTTCGGCAAATTGGGAAGGAGAAGCTCCCTGCTGGAAATTAATAGCAGGTGTGATTGAATTATAGGAATTACGGCTAGACAACTTTTTTATAGGTTGTTGGCTCGAAAAAATCTCTGTTCGTGAAATTTTCAGAGCTATGAACAGTTGAGTTTAACAGACTGAAGTGGGCGAGGTAAATTTAGCATGAATGCTGGAGCGATCAAGCGAAAATAAGGCTCTTCTCAACTTTGTGTGATAAGTTTAACTTATATAGTAGCGATCGATTTTTGTGTCCTCTGTGTCTCTGTGGTTCCTTCCACTCCCTCGCCCGCAAGACTGTATCTTAGAATACATTTTACCCACCAAATCCAAAAGAACCCCATTTCCCTATCCTTGTCAATTGTGGATCAAAGCAGCTTGACATCCATATCTTGATAAAGTTATCAAAGTTACTCTGGTTTGAGACTATCTAAAATTAATTTTATATCTAAATCAAGAGCTTGAGCAATTTGTTCGATCGTTAATCCTAATCCTATTAGTTTGGGAACAGTTTCTAGTTTTGCTTTAATAACATTGTTTTCAGTTTTATAAATATGATAATTTTCTATTTCTCGATTATTAGAAGGGTGATGACAAAAAGTAACCTGATCAATTTTTACAGATTTATTACCCAAATTATTAATACTATTGCTGACAATTAACCTTTCAATTGCTGATCGAACAGTTGATTTATTTAATTCTTCCCCTAACACTTCCGAAAGAATGCGCCAAAGTTCATAAGCTTTATCTCTGGCATGACCTTCAGAACAATTATATTTTTCTGCTATTTTTGCATATTTCTGACCATCAAAAACGTTCTTTAAAATCCCTAATTGCAATGTATCGAGATGCTTTCCCGTGTGGTCAAAAACCAGATTATCAATAAGTGAGAAGACTTCTTGGGTATCCATGGGAGTAATGTTAAGATTTTGGGACACAATACCGTCATTATCCGTTATTTTCCGATATTTGTAAACATAGTTAACAAAACTTCCGACAATATCCGTTTTTTTCCGTCTTGACAATGTTTAAACTTATTAGTTAGGATTCTGCTTATTATGGTTGTTTTTGCAGTAACTACTCACTATGAGAGCCATTAAAATCCTCTGTATGTTCATTGGTATGGGATTAATTCATTCTGCTCCCATACAAGCAAACAATATGAGTAATGATATTTTAATTAGCCAATCTCGTCGTCAGTATGAATGTACGCGGAACGGAGTTAATCCTACTATATCAGGTTCTCTGTTTTCAGATGGATATAACTGTTTAATACCTATATCAGCAGGTAAGTGTGTAGGTTATGCTGATGCTTTTGGATACAGTCGTATTGGTAATTCAGATCCTAGAGGAATGATAAGCTGTAAAAATGTCGAAATTGCAGAAGATAGACTAACAGGGAAAAAATATTATCGATTTGGTTCAGGAGATAAATTTATCTTGGAAGGAAAATAAGTTTATTTTAGATTCTGTAATTATCTTTACAGTTGACCATTCTTGATCCCAGTCCATCCCATTTGTGGAACAGTTTTGATATTATAACCTGTAAACTCCCTCATTAATCTTCGGTCAATACATTCATCTAAAAAAAGCCTCATTTCACGCTACCCTATCAATAAGCTCTTTTTCAAATTCTGCAAGTAAGCTAATAACTCGTTCTCTTGTTACCGTCGGAAAACCCTCTAAAAAATCATCAATTGATTCTCCTGCTTTAAGATAATCAAAAAGTGTTTGTATCGGAACTCTAGTACCTGAAAAAACAGGAACACCACTCATAGTTTCAGGAGATACATTGATAAGAGGCGAATATTTAGCCATTTTGATTACCTTCTTAGCTTCTACAGAGTAGATTAACCCAGAGCAATGCGTCTTGTCTTCATATTCTAGCCTAGATTCTTGAAAAATGGGTTAAACTGATGCTAAATAGGGTTTGCTGACAAAGTACGGGCGAAGCATTCGGGCAATAACCTATCGGTGAAACCGTAGATTGGCTCTTCTAGGTTCTGTGTGATGAGTTTAACTTACATAGGATCGATCTTTGTGTCCTTTGTGTCTTTGTGGTTCGTTCCACCCCCTCGCTAGGAGGAATGTATCTTAGAATACATTTTACCCACCAAACCTGGGAGAGCCGTAGATTTTTTATCCGAATGCTTCGCCCCTACAGGACGCGGGCCGATGAAGACGCAAGGTTTTGAAGCACGATTCTCTCAAAATCTTGCACCTGTTTCGCGAGAAAAGCCACAAAACCCTTACCTTGCCTACATTTCAC
>NZ_JBLZRT010000191.1:0-3422 GCF_048564745.1 Microcystis sp. | reverse complement strand
CAGTTATCGGTTATCAGTTATCAGTTATCAGTTATCAGTTATCAGTTATCAGTTATCAGTTATCAGTTATCAGTAGTCAGGAGATTATTTTTATTTATTCTCCCCACACCCCACACCCCACACCCTACACCCCACACCCCATACCCTACACCCCACACCCCACACCCGTTCGGCTGAGCTCACGGCCGAAGCCCACACCCCACACCCCACACCCTACACCCCACACCCTACACCCCATACCCTACACCCCACACCCCACACCCCACACCCCATACCCTACACCCCACACCCCACACCCCACACCCCACACCCCACACCCCACACCCCACACCCCACTTCCCGATTTCCGCTCCTATAACCCAACCCCCTAAACCCTAAGACTGCCCGATTTTGCTAGGATAAGAAATGTAACAAGAATCTTTCTCAACAGTCGGATAATTCATGGGCAACGATACCATCACCTTACTCTCCCCACGGGAAATTGACAAAATGCGACGGGCCGGACGATTAGCGGCTAAACTGTTAGATCATCTGGCAGAAATGGTTAAACCGGGGGTAAGTACCCTAGAAATCAATGATGAGGCAGAACGTTGGACTCGCGCCCATGGAGCCAAAAGTGCGCCCCTAGGATACCATGGCTTTCCTAAGTCCATCTGTACTAGCATTAACGAGGTTATCTGTCACGGCATCCCCAGCTCCGATCAAATCCTCAAAGACGGCGATATTATTAACATCGATGTCACCCCGATTTTAGAAGGTTATCACGGCGATACTTCGCAGACTTTCTTTGTCGGTACTCCCTCCCCCCTGGCCAAAAAGTTAGTGGAAGTTACCAGAGAATGTCTGCAAAGAGGCATAGATGCAGTGCAGCCGGGGGGGAGAATCGGCGATATTGGCGCAGCTATCCAAGAATATGCCGAAGGACAAGGATTTTCGGTGGTTAGAGATTTTGTCGGTCATGGTATCAGTAATGTCTTTCACACTGGGCCACAGGTTCCCCACTACGGCATTCGCGGCAAGGGCAAAAAAATTCGCCCCGGCATGGTATTCACCATTGAACCAATGATTAATGAGGGAACCTGGCAACATATTGTCTTAAAAGACGGTTGGACTGCTATTACTAAAGATGGTAAACTTTCGGCCCAATTTGAACACACCATCGCCGTCACCGAAACCGGTGTGGAAATTCTCACTGTACCCGATTAAAAAAGCCATCAGCTTTTTAGCTATCAGACTTCGGTGTGAGCTTTTGTCGAAGGCTTTTTTCTCCCTTCTCCCTTCTCCCCTCTCTCTTCTCCCACTTCACCACCTCCCCACCCCCCCACTTCCCACTTCCCACTGATAACTGAATGTATGCAGTATCGTCGTTTCGGTCGCACTAATCTACAAATGCCGGTTTTTTCCTGTGGGGGAATGCGCTATAAATTTCAGTGGCAGGATCTGCCAATGTCGCAAATTCCCGACGAGAATCAAGGCAATTTAGAGGCAATTATCAATAAATCTCTGGAAGTGGGGATTAATCACATCGAAACCGCTAGGGGTTACGGCACTTCCGAGATGCAATTAGGCAAAATTTTGCCGCAACTACCGAGAGATGAGATTATCGTGCAGACGAAAGTTTCTCCTAGTCAAGATGTGCGGGAATTTCGCCGTAAATTTGAGCAATCCCTGCAATTTTTACGGTTAGATTATGTGGATTTGTTGGGCATCCATGGCATCAACACCGCTGAAATTCTCGATTACACTATGGCCGAGGGCGGTTGTTGGCAAGAGGCAAAAAAATTACAGCAACAGGGAAAAGTTCGTTTTATCGGTTTCTCCACCCATTCACCAACTGATGTAATTGTCAAGACTATTGCAACAAATTGTTACGATTACCTCAATCTGCACTGGTACTATATTTTTCAGAATAACTGGCCAGCCATAGAAGCGGCAAAACAGCACGATATGGGGGTTTTTATCATTAGTCCCTCCGATAAGGGCGGCCATCTCTACAATCCTCCCCCTAAGCTCGTCGCTCTCTGTTCTCCTCTCAGTCCGATGGTTTTTAATGACCTATTCTGTCTCAGTCATCCGGCCGTCCATACCCTGAGTATTGGTGCAGCGCGAGCCAGAGATTTTGATGAACACCTGAAAACTTTACCCTTACTCGATCGAGCCGAGGAGATTTTACCGGCAATTATCGAGAGATTGCAAGGGGAGATGATCAACTGTTTAGGCGATAATTGGGTGAAAACTTGGTCTGTGGGTTTACCTAGCTGGGAAAATACCCCCAATCACATCAATATTCGTTCTATCCTCTGGTTACGCAATCTCGCTATCGCCTACGATATGATCGACTTTGCCAAGGCCAGATACAATCTCTTGGGAAATGGGGGTCATTGGTTCCCCGGTCAACAGGCAAAAGAGGTGGAAAAACTCGATTTAACTGCCTGTTTAGCCGCTAGTCCCCACGCTGATAAAATTCCCTATCTTCTCGCCGAAACTCATCGATTATTGTCGGGAGAGATGGTACAACGCTTAAGCAGTAGTTAAAATTCGATGCCGGGTTGCGCTTTCACTCCCTGTTGACGAAAGGGATGTTTAATTAACTTCATTTCCGTGACTAAATCCGCTATCTCGATTAATTCGGGTAAAGCTCCTCTACCAGTGAGAATAACGTGACAATTAGCGGGTTTTCGGGCTAAACCAGCGATAACTTCCTGAATATCCAGATAGCCGAATTTAAGAGCGATATTGATCTCATCGAGTAAAATTAATTTATATTGGGGATTTTCGAGAAAAGTTAGGGCTTTTTGCCATGCTTCTTGGGCTTTCTCTATATCTCTTTCTCTATCTTGGGTTTCCCAGGTAAAACCCTCCCCCATAGCATAAAACTCGATTTGTTCCCCCCAAACACTAAAAATCTTTTGTTCGGCAGGTTCCCAAGCACCTTTGATAAATTGTACCACCGCCACTTTGTAACCATGACCGAGGGAACGTAAAACCATACCGAGGGCTGCCGTGGTTTTTCCCTTACCATCCCCGGTATTAACGATAATTAAACCTTTTTCAGCAATTTTTTCGGCTAAACGTTCCTCTTGGATGACCTTGCGGCGCTGCATTTTTTCTTTGTATTGTTCGGGAGTGAGTTGCATTCGGGTCTGTCCAGTCAAATCAAGATAATTGTAACTCAAGGGGTTATTGATCGCTGTTTGCAGATTTTAGCTGGCTAAATTGTCTCAGGATTGATGCCTAATTCTCGTAATTTTGCCGCTAATCTTTCCTTAGCTTGTCGTTCTTGTTCTTTTTCTAAAAGAGCCTGTTCTTTTGCCTGTCGTTCTTGTTCTTTTTCTAAAAGAGCCTGTTCTTTTGCTTGTCTTTGCTGTAATTCAGCTTCTTGGGGAGTGGGAACCAATTGACCATCGGCGGTAAAATAACGC
>NZ_JBLZRT010000190.1:0-24436 GCF_048564745.1 Microcystis sp. | reverse complement strand
ATCATACTAAATCCGTTGAGTATAGGCTACATATCAGGAGAGGCACTCCTGCGAGTGAAGTGACTCTCAAATTATTACAGATGCGTCAGCGGCTGCGTGTAAGCATCCCACCGAAAAACTAATGCGCGGGGGGTTTGGGGGCGGCACTTCGACACGCTCAGTGACCGCGCCACGCCCCCAACGGGGGGTTTGGGGGGTTCTACCCCCCAAAAGCTTGGATTGAGTAATCAGATCTGAAGTAATACGGCCATCCGTTGAGTCTAGGCCACATATCAGGAAAGAAACTCCTGCAAAAGGGGGAATAAATAATCAGTTTTTAATAACCGGATTTAGGATCAGAATATTTTCATGCTTGACGGTGTAACTTGTTGCATCGGGACTGACTTATTTATCGCTATTACCCAATTCTGCTAAAGCAGTCCCGGTGAGGCGACAAATTTGCCACTCTTTGAAGGCCTTAGCCCCCATTTTTCCATAAAAATCGATCGCCAGTTGATTCCACTCTAAGACAGTCCATTCTAAAAGTCCTGCATCCCTAGCGACGGCAATTTTAGCCACAGCCATTAGTAAAGCTTTCCCGATACCTTGACTACGATAATCGGGTAAAACGAAGATATCTTCTAGGTAAATCCCCGGTTTAGTTATAAAGGTGGAATAGTTAGCAAAAAATAGGGCAAAACCGACTATTTTACCCTCTACTTCCGCCACCAATGCTTCGATGTAGGGTTTTTCTCCGAATAAATGCTCCCCTAAAGCTTGACTATTTCCTGTCATTAAATGGCTGAGTTCTTGATAGGCTGCTAAGGCAACAATTAAGTCAAAAATAGCCTTGACATCGGTAGCAACGGCAGCACGGATGGAATAATTCATGATTGCTAGTCAAATCTTGATTTTAATGCTGATGATGTTTATGGGGAGATTCAGCAGGGGGAGAATTAAGATTGGAAAAATGGCCGTTATTTAATCCCATCCCAACGCTACCAATACTGAAAAGTCCCATGGAAACAAAACCGGCCGCAATTGTCCCCATGGCCACGGTTCCAATGGAAACTATTCCCATAGGAACAATACCGATGGAAATAACGCCCATGGGAACAATGCCAATAGAAATTATACCAGTGGGAGCAATACCGATAGACAACCATTTTCGCCCAGAATTACCACAACTATTCTCTTTTTCTTGACCTAGATTGGAATCCATGTTTAACCCCGAAAATGCTTTGAGCCTTACCATACTAGGTTAGGGGTAGAATTCTTGTCAAAAGACCAGTAGTCAAAATGAAAGTTAATTTTTTATAAAAACTATTGACTTTTCATCTTAGTTATGTATTGGCGGGATACCGGCCACGTCGAGAATTTTTGGGACTAGATCCTCCCGTTTAATCGCCATGATGTGGACACCTTGACATAACTGCTGGGCTAATTTTATTTGTTCGGCGGCGATTTTGATGCCTTCTTCGAGGGGATGGGCTGCATCGGCGAGTCTTTGAATGATATGGTCGGGAATTTGTACCCCCGGCACATTTTTATTTAAAAATACGGCGTTTTTAGCTGATTTTAACAGAAAAATCCCCGCTAGAACTGGTTTATCGGCGAGGGAGGCCACCTGTTGCATGAACTTATCAAGGCACTCGAAATCCGTAACTAATTGACTTTGAAAAAACTGCGCTCCCGCTTCGATTTTACGCTCAAAACGGCTTTGAAGACCAGACCAACTTTTTGACTGCACATCGACGGCAGCCCCGGCAAAAAGTTCTAGGGGTCCATCGGGTAAAGATTTATCGTTAAAGTCGAAACCTTTATTTAATTTATCGATTAATTTTAACAAACGTACCGATTCTAGGTCAAAAACTGCTCTAGCTTGGGGGTGATCTCCTGCTTTGACGGGATCTCCGGTTAAAGCTAGTATATTTCTCAATCCCAAGGCATGAGCGCCCATTAGATCTGCTTGTAATCCGATCACATTGCGATCGCGACAGGCCATTTGACAGATGGGTTCGATGTCGTGTTGATAGAGAATAGCGGAGGCAGCCAGAGAGGACATTCGCACTACGGCGCGACTGCCATCGGTAATATTAGCCGCATGAACACGATTTTTTAGCCAGAGGGCCATTTCTAGCATATGACTGGTATTACCACCTTTCGGGGGAGTAATCTCGGCTGTAATCAAAAATTCTCGGTCTTGAACCGCACGTCGTAAACGAGTAGTCATCAATTTATCTAGGTTTTAACCATAAATTTTATAGCAGATTTAGCCCGGAAATGGCTCTTAGGCAAGCAATGATCATCGGGCTGCTTTATACTGGTCAGTGCTGGTGCTTGGCTGATATCAGATAAGTTAACTGGCAGGAAAAAGTTTCTAATGTAGTATAATACACGGACAGTTTAACCAAATCCGTTTACAAGTGTAAAAGACAACCGATTCGATCGAGCGATCATGCAAACTCTTCCTCCTCCTACTAAAGACAAAGACGCAATCATGACCCATCCCCTCAAAATCGTCGCTTTAGGAGATAGCCTTGTGTATGGCTATGGCGACCCCGTGGGTGGCGGTTGGGCCGAACGCCTACGTCGTTTGTGGATGGAAAGTGCCGGTCATGCCCTGTATAATTTGGGGATTCGCGGCGATCGAGTGGTACAAGTGTCCGAACGTTTAGAACAAGAATTTCGTCTCAGAGGGGAAATTCGCAATCGTCTCCCCGACCTGATTCTTCTCTCCGTCGGTGTTAATGATACAGCCCGTTTAGGCCGGCCCGATGGTCGCACCTATACCGATCACGATCTTTTTCAAACTCAAATCGAACATTTACTCGGCCGGGCCCGTTCTCTTTGCCCGGTTTTGTTTATAGGTATGATTCCCGTGGATGAGCGGAAAATGCCCTTTTTAGATTGCTTTTACTTCAACCATCGCGATCAGTATCGTTTTAAGGAAACCACTAAACAAGCTTGTCTAGAGCAAAATATTCCCTATCTCGATTTATTTGATCTCTGGATGGACCGGGGTGATCTGTGGTGCCAAGAAAGATTAATGCAAGATGGACTTCATCCCAATGTCCAGGGCTATCAATCAATTTTAGAGGATATTTTAAACTGGTCGCCCCTCACCTCCTTTGTCGGTGTGGATGGTTTTATTCAACCGTTTACAGGAATTGCACAAAAGTGATGTCCTCTGTTATCAGTGGTTCTAGGGGTGCTACGAAAACGAGAATATCTGGTAATATAACCGAACTTACCCCCTACATATCTACTACAATGCTGAACAGGCAATTGCGCTACTCGTTCAAAATGTAGTAAATTGAGGGGCAAAATTTGCCAATCATTGCTCTGAATTTGTGACTCAATCAATTCTCGGAAAGGTGAATCAAAAGTTAATTTTCCCAGACTATATTTGATCGTCATTTTCCCAAAACTACCTTAACTAAGATAAACTAGATTTTCTCTTTCATTAATCATAATTTTATGGTTGTCTCTCAATTGTTTATTATTAATGACATACCAAAGAAATATATGAGTATCTATTAAAAACTTGAGCATAATTATTGATAATATTCAAAATCAGTTAAAGGGGCATCAAAATCATCGGCTATCCAAACTTTTTCCGCAGCACTTCCGGGTTAACGCGGCGGTTTCTTGGCTAACTTTACAGGACTTGATTTAACTACAGGTTCATTATTTTCTGTGATGATAATTTCTTCACCTTCAAGTCCAGCTTCCCATAACTCATTAAGTTGATTTTTTGCTTGTTTTAATTCAACTGTAGTCATTAGTTTACCTCACTGATTAACAACACAAACATTAGTTTAATCTCAATCAAGAAAAGCGATGGATTAAGTTATATCTAGGGTTTGCTGAATAAATGTGAAATGTAGGCAAGGTAAGAGTTTTGTGGCTTTACGAGCGAAACAGGTGCAAATTTTGAGAGAATCGTCGTTCAAAACCTTGCGTCTTCATCGGCCCGCGTCCTGTAGGGGCGAAGCATTCGGGCAATAACCTATCGGTGAAACCGTAGATTTTCTATCCGAATGCTTCGCCCCTACTTTTTGCCGCAAACCCTATCTATATCCTTACTTTTAATCATGATACCAATACTCACCCCCTGTCAGGAATGTCAGACACATTCTCATACTTTCTAGCGGAATTATCGCCATTAGCCTGTAGTAGTAGTAGGTTGGGTTGAGGAACGAAACCCAACACACAATAATTGTTATGATTTCTTGGAGCAGCTTGAAAAATAGATCTTCTATGTTCAGCAACATCACCACATCAGTGAAGAAATCTGCACTCGGCAAGGGGCAGTATGAAAATGGGATCACTTATTTAGATTTCAGATGGTATATGGTAAAATTTGCATAATTCAGTAAGATTAGTATTATCCTATATTATTTCAACTCAACTTCCTATGAGTAACAAATCTACGATTAAATTGGTGATCGCTTTTAACGATCCTAACCTGGAGCCTGAAGAACGCGACAAACAGGCCCAAGTATTACTAACAGAACTACAACAGGCAGATGAAGTTGAATCGGTTAAACGCATTCTTGATCCCAATCCCCCTGAAGGCAATAAGTCGTTGGGCGGTTTTTTGGGTGGAATCTTAATGACCGAAGTTAACCCCGCTAATGGGAAAAAGTTGTTAGGGTTTCTGGGCGATCGCTTGGGAGGTAAACCGATAGAATTGTCGGTAGAGGCCAATGGTCGCAAGTTGACGGTTAAGGCTCACAGTCGAGAAGAATTGGAAATGGCTATTAAAGCGGCTCAAGACTTTATCTCAGGTTAAAGAAGGTATTATGGCAAAATTTGCTTTGTTAATTGGTGTGAGCGAGTATTCCGAAGGATTGCGTTCAATTTCTAGCGCGATTCAAGACATTGAAGCAATGCGCCGAGTATTAGAGCATCCGGACATGGGAGCCTTTGATCAGGTTACAGTGTTGTCTAACCCAGACAAAGGGAGCATGGAAAAAGCAGTTGAGGTTTTATTTGCTGATCGACAGCGAGATGATTTGGTGCTTTTATATTTTTCTGGGCATGGACTTAAAGATCAAAAGGCTAGATTTTTTCTAAGTACAAGAGACACTGGGCGTGATCAGAAGGGAAATTTTTCTCTTGCAACAGCTTTAGCGGCAACTAAACTTCAAGAGTACATCACAGATAGTCGTTCCCAAAGGCAGATAATTATTCTCGACTGCTGTTTTAGCGGAGCATTGGTTCAGGGAATGCCAATCAAAGGGGAATTTAACATTCAAGAGGAATTAGGAGGTAAAGGAAGGGCGATTTTGACCTCTTCTAGTCCAATTGAATATTCTTTTGAGTCGGAAGATAAAGATTTGTCCATCTATACAAAATATCTAGTTGAAGGAATTGAAACTGGTGCAGCAGATCAGGATGGTGATCAATTAATTTCTGTTAATGAATTGCATGAGTATGCCAGCGAACGAGTAAAGGAAGCTGCCCCGGCAATGACTCCCAAATTTTATCTTTCTCTTGAAGGAGAGGATACTATTTATTTGGCCAGATCTCCTCTTGCTGCTAATGATCCTAAATTTAAGTATCGTAAAATAGTTGAGGATATTATTAAAAAGTGGAATGATGAGGATATTAAAGATTATTGTTTTAAGGAGGAAGACTTTTCTGCTGCAGATAGGGCAGTTTTGGATGCAACAATAGATCAATTAAATCTCTCACCAGATGAAGCCAGAACGATTGAAACAGAAGTTCTTAACCCACTGCTACGGCGAAGAGACAATATCAAGAAATATAGGAATGCGTTTCGGAAAATAATAGCTGCTGCTAATCATACTCCATTGAGCAGCAGAGATAGAGAGAGTTTAAAGAAACTGCAAATTATCTATGGACTCAGGGATGAGGATATTCAGTTCATTGAGAAAAAAGTGAAAGCTTCTTTAATGGAAAAAATTTTGCATTTTATAACAACTTTAAAGCCCCAAAATTTCAAATTAAATCTGCTATTTAGCATAGGAATACCATTAATAGCAGTTGTAAGTTTAATTGCCATTAATCGCCCTGATAATTGTCCAAAACAAACGGGAGACTTTATTAGTGAAGGAGAAGAAGTTCTTAATTACTCTCAATCGTTTAACAAGAAGAAAGGTACAGAATATTTTGCACAGTGTGATTATCAAAAAGCCCTGTTAAGATTTAAGGACGCATGGCAACAGGATAGGCTAGATGCAGAAACATTAATTTACTTAAATAATGCTTTACTAGAAGCCAATAAAATGCAATATTACACGATTGCTGTTGCTGTTAGTATTCCCGGTCAAACTAACCCTATTGATGATAGTCGAGCAAAAGAAATGTTACGAGGAGTAGCGCAATTACAAACAAAAATTAATCTAGGACTTTTAAATGACAATGATCCATTCCTCAAGTATTTTCCAGATCAAAATTTTATCAATAAAAAAGCGATTAATGGTAAGGGATTAAAAGTTGTCATTACTAATGATGAAAATGACGAATTACTAGCCAAAAAGACAGCATCATCTCTTTCCCAGCGTCCTGAAATTTTAGGGGTTGTTGGTCACTATCCCAGTGAAATGACTCTAGCAACGGTGGATATTTATAATCAAAATAATTTAGTTTTGATTTCTCCCGGATCAACGACTAGCGAGCTTACTAAATACCCCAGAAAAAATTTCCTGCGAACTGTTTTTTCCAGCGATCAACAATCTCCTGCCATTGCAAAATTTTTGCGAGAAAAGTCTATTAAAAAAGTGGTGGGCTTTTATAGTGAAGGAAGTCCATTTAGTGAATCTTTTTTTAATAGTTTTAAAACTATTTTTACACGCCCTCCATTCTCTGGAACTGTAGTAAAATTAGATGAATTTGATCTGGGAAATAATTTTAAGGCAGAAGAAGCCATCCAAGAGTTACGACGACAAACAGAAGCAAAAATAACAGAAACAATAGGGCTTGTACTATTCCCAAAAGCAATTGGCGATGCTCAAGGCGATGCAATTAGACTTATAAAACTTAATAATAGTCAAAATTGGGTTATCGGATCATGGGGGCTTCGTAGTTCTCGTACCTTAGAACAAATTGACAACCTACAACCTTTTCAAAAGTTTGTTATTGCGGTTCCTTGGGATTCTTTAACCAGTCCTAACAAAAATTTTCTTAAGGATGCTAAAATTTTATGGACTACTTCTGTTAATGCAATAACAGCCCTATCCTATGATGCAACGCTTGCTCTAACAAAAGCTCTAGAAAAGGCAAATACTCCCACACGAATTAATATCCGTGAACAATTAAAGTCTCCTGATTTTCTTGTCACTAAAGGTGCAACTGGGACAATTAAATTCGATGAAAATGGCGATCGCAAAAAAATTGATGAAAATGGCGATCCCCAAGATCCCTCCGTAGAATTTGTTCACATTGTGGAGTGTCGGACACTAAGTTCAGATTTTGCTTTTGTCCCAATCAAGTATCCTACTGCTAAAGATGCCGGTTTATCCTGTTTAAACTCACCCAAAAAACCTAGTCCCTAGCTAATCAGGGTTGGCTGAAAAAGTCTGAAATGCCGCTAGGAAAAAGGTTTCGACTCAATAAAGCGATCGCCGACATCGTACCTACGTTCATCTTATATTTAATTCCACCCACCCACTTACAATAATCTATACTAAGCCAATAAAGCCCGTTTTATTGGCTTTCCTGCCTCCTATTAACAGTAGGCTAAAACTAATAATTAATATCATCGTCGCAATTACTCGTGGACTGGAGACAACAACTAATTATTTTTACCCGTTATCCGGAATTGGGGAAAGTAAAAACCCGTATGATTCCAGCTTTGGCAGCCGAGGGAGCCGAAGAATTACACCGCAAACTGGCCGAATATACTCTCAGTAAATTAGCGGGTTTGAGGAATTTTCTCTCTCTGATCATCTACTACCATGGCGGCAGCGAGGAAAAAATGCGTACTTGGTTAGGTGAGCATTATTCTTATCATTCTCAACGGGGAAAAGACTTAGGAGAAAAGATGCAAAATGCCTTTGCCGATGGTTTTGCTCAAGGGATGACAGCGATCGCTATGATTGGCACAGATTGCCCAGAAATCGGGGAAAAAGAGATTTTAGCAGCCTTTGAGGCCCTAAAAACCCACGATATGGTTTTAGGGCCGGCGTTAGATGGAGGATACTACCTAATTGCTTTAAAACAGGTCTTTCCAGAGCTTTTTGATGACATTCCCTGGGGAACGGGGGAAGTCTTGGCAAAAACTCAGACAATCGCCGCTAAACTGGCTTTAAAGACCGCTTATCTGCCTAAATTAGCCGATATAGATCGTCCGGAAGACCTGCCCATCTTAAAAAAATACCTGCCAGAATTAAGGTTGAACGATGACGGGGGTTCCCATGCGGACTAAATCAAACAACACTTTCACATCCCGATTCCGCATCCGCACACAACCATGGGAAGCGGCGCTACCGAGGGAATTTTCTGCGGGGGTGCCATGAAAACCGATGGAATTTTTGCCGTCACTCCAAAAACCGATCCATCTTTCCCCTAGGGGACTATTGGGACCGGGAGCGCTGACTTTTCCCGTCCAGGGACTTTTCCAGACGGGATTGCGAACTAATTCCCGCACCTCAAATTTACCGGTGGGGGTTTCCCAGCCTTTTTTGCCGACGGCGACGGTAAATTGTGCTAAAACTTTACTATCTTGATAAACGTAAACTTTTCTCTCTTTCAGTTTCAGGACCAGATGGGTAGCGAGAGTTTGATTGGCCGCCGTATTCGGGGTGACAGTGCTGATTTGGTTAGCTTGGGCCGGATATAGGGGTAAACAAGTTAATCCTAATCCGATGATTAAGAGGGTCAAATTTCGTTTGAACGCCATTATTCCCACACTCCTCAATTGCGATAGCGATAATTTTTAAGGATAGCAAATAGGGAACTGTTTGGAAGCCCAAGCCGCCTACACTGTGCCAGTTTTAGCTTCGTACTGCCGACAACCTTCACAGGGACCTGGGGGATTAACCGCACAACGCAAGTGGGGGGAATAGGCATTAAAACGACAACTAAGATCACCGATAAAGGCCGGTTTATTTTCTGTCTCTAGAGGGATTGACAAAAAATCACTGGCCATCACCGTGCTGTATTCGTGACGATAGCGAATCCCTCTCAAACGGTTACTTAATCTCTGTTGGGATCGGTTAATCAACCAGAGACTAACGAGAGAGGGAAAGATGGCAAGGATAAAAACAAAGGTTATCCTGATCACGATTTCAGTTTAGGCGATCGCCAGTGCTGCTAACTTATTATTGAGGCCGGCGCTAGAAATTAGGCCATAACCAGGGAAGACTTAAGGGGTTCTTCCTTTTTGCTTTCATAAACTGCCGCAGGACCGGGGAATCCTCTGGTTAGTTCCCGCACTTTAATCTCACCTGCTTGCAGGGATTTGGTCAAAATTTCCATGGCAACCACGGGTTTACCCGCACCACAGAAGAATAAATCGGCGGCGAAATAGCCGTGTTCAGGCCAGGTGTGGATCGCGATATGAGATTCAGCTAAAGTCGCCGTCGCGGTAACTCCGTGGGGACTGAACTGGTGGACACACAAATCGATCAGCGTTGCTTCTCCTGCCGTAATTCCATCGAGGATAGCGCGACGAATGCGCTCGGGATCGTTGAGGAGGTCAGCAGGTACTTGCCAAGCATCGACAATCAAATGGGTTCCCAGTTTGGTCATTTTTTTTTCAATACTCCCTATCGAAAAACCTTCACAGAATTACCAGCATAACACAATTTTTCTAACTTGTGCCAAAAAGATCGGTTTTTTTTCGGGTACTTTCTCTAAAAACTGGGACAGTGTGGGGTGTAGGGTGTAGGGTGTAGGGTGTGGGGTGTGGGGTGTGGGGTGTGGTGCTTACTTCTGCTTGACAATAGTATCGTTAGGCGTTAGGATTTGATCATCAGTTAATCAGTTATCAAAGTGACAGTTATCAAAGTGACAGTTATCATATGATCATCAATTTCAAGTCCGAAGAGACTAAGCTCATTTTCGAGGGGTTTCAGTCTCGTCACTATCCCCCTGATATTCAATCGGTCGCTCTACGAAAACTGCTAATCCTTGCAGCGGCGTTATCGATCAATGATCTGCGTGTCCCACCGGGTAATCGGTTGGAGAAGTTGCAGGGCGATCGTCAGGGCCAGTACAGCATCCGTATTAATGACCAATGGAGAATTTGCTTCATTTGGACTGATGAAGGCAATGCTGATCAGGTAGAGATAGTGGACTACCACTAAAATTAGCTAAATGCAATGAACAGCAACACTTCGACACATTTCGACAGGCTCAATGTAAAAGCTCAGTTCCACCGTTTGCCCAATATCCACCCCGGTGAAATCCTCAAGTTAGATTTTCTGGAACCGCTCAATATTACCCCCTACAGACTGAGCAAAGATTTAAGCGTAGCTCAAACTCGTATCGGTGAGATTTTAGCGGGTAAGCGTGGTATCACTGCGGACACAGCTTTGCGTCTGTCACGATATTTTGGTAACAGTCCTCAGTTTTGGCTGAATCTTCAAACAGACTACGATCTCCGTCAAGCTCAGGCAAAGAATGCCGAAGTTTATAGCCATATTCCTAATTACTCCATTTACAGATTTAGCTTAGGGGACTAATTTTATCTAGGAGGGGGGACGGGATTAGTGGGGACGGTGGAACTGGGAGAAGCGGCAGGAATGGGGGGATTTTCGGGTTTACGTACTTGGGGGACGGGTAACAGATAGAAAAGTAGGGCGCAAGCGACAAGACTGCCTAATCCCGCCAAAAAAGGTACTGTTCGACTGGCCACCGATTCATTAACCTTATGGTAGCGACGGGAAACCGGCTGTAATTTCAGGGTTAGGTCAGGTAAAGTGCGAGTATCGGCAAAAAATTGGTCAATCGCTTCTATTAAGTCGAATAACTGCACGGTACTGATTTCTATGTTGACCGGACTTTCCGGGATATTCAAGTCCGTTGATGGATACCAGACCAGACGATGGAGATTATGGTCAATCTTTTCTAGGTACACATGATCTGGTTCATGGACGGGGTCTTGGGGATGACGAACACCACTTAAAAATTCTTGGGCATACTGACTGACCGCTTGTACCAAATTTTCCAAGAAAACCCGACCACCTTGCAGGACTTTATTGGCCCCGATTAACCGACATTCTACGTTAGTCAAAATTGAGAGTAAAGGTCGGCTATCCCCGGGGTTAGCCGGGGCGAAATCATCGCCGAAACCATCGAGAATCAGGGTACAATTGGGCAGGCTATACTGTCTTCTCATTTTTACACTATCTCCCCATCAAATAAACTAATCCAAAAGCGCTGCATTCCCGTCGTACCAGTACAAAATAATAACTGATCGAGGAGGGATAAAGCCAGTTCATTTAAAGCATTTTCATCGGCTAGATAAACCGATACTTTGGCCCGGCGGGGGTTCATGCGACTGCGAAAATTGGAGCGAAATCGTTCTAGGTATTCTGATAAAAGAAAATTATTATCCACGGGTAAACCCTTTGATTCCATCTGTTGCCGCGCTAACAGTAATTGTCGGATGGATATAGCCAGGGGTTTGGCCCGATAACTGGCAATGATAACTAAAGCTTTTGCTTGGTCAAGGGTGAGACGGTCGAGGGTGTAGGAAATTCGCCAGGGATTAGTACAGCGTAATCGCCAGAAAATAATCCGGTTTCTGACAATTTTATCAAGTCCTAGTTCTTTACAGAGGGCTAACAGGGCTTCCCCGGCACCGACTTCTAAGGATTCCAACGCTAATAGCATTAAATCGATATGCTGTTGGAGATGTAGGGCGCATTGCTGACTGGCAATCGGAAAATCGGGTAAAACGCTTAAAATAAACGGTTTTTCTGGGGCTGATGTTGTAGATTCGGGCGTTAGGCTAGTAGGGGTCATGATATAGGAGAACTAAAACACAAGGGCGATCGAGTCAGGGTATTGTAAATTGTATTGTATAGATAGCTGTCCCCCATTTTACGAGACACGGAAACCGAATGGATCTGAAATCATTGATTCGCGATATTCCCGACTTTCCCAAACCGGGTATTGTCTTCCGCGATATTACTACCCTACTCAATCATCCCCAAGGATTACGTTACACGATCGATACCCTAACGGCAAAGTGTCGCGATTACGGTTTATCCCCCGATTACATTGTCGGTATGGAATCCAGGGGTTTTCTCTTTGGTGTTCCTTTAGCATACCAATTAGAAGCGGGATTTATTCCCGTCCGGAAACCGGGCAAATTACCCGCCGCCGTTCATAGTATCGAGTATGATTTGGAATACGGAAGCGATAGCCTGGAAATTCATCAGGACGCGGTGGCATCCCATCACAAAGTCTTAATTGTCGATGATTTAATCGCGACGGGAGGGACGGCGAAAGCGACGGCCGGTTTATTAGAAAAAATTGGTTGCGAGGTGTTAGGATTTGCCTTTATCATCGAGTTAATCGACCTTGGTGGTCGGGAAAAATTACCCGATTTACCGATTATTACCCTCATCGATTATTAGGTTTTTTTAAGTACCTAAGCAGAATTAATTACACATTTCGCTAACACTCTGGCAAGAGTGCCTATCTCAAAAATGGCAATTAATTCTGCGCGACTATTTGTCTCCTGACTCCTGAATTGGAGTCCCCACTAGGAAATTAACTTGGCACGATTACTTATGACGGCGACCGATGATAATTATAAGGCTGCAACCGCTCGATCGAGTGCTAATGGGTTACAATCTCTCCTAACTAGCGAAACTTTTTTATATATTGTCAAGCGTGTTCTCCAGGGTTTATTAACTCTGTTGTTGGCTTCGGCTTTGAGTTTCGCTATTATCCAATTAACCCCCGGCGGTTTTCTGGCTTTGCTTGACCTTAATCCCAAGATTAGTCAGGAAACTAAAGAACAATATATTGCCCTTTTTGGTTTAAAAGACCCGCCGATTGTCCAGTATTTTAAATGGTTGTGGCAAGTGGTAACTCAGTTTAATTTTGGTCTGAGTTTTACCTATTTTCGTCCCGTGTCTTCCCTATTATTAGAGAGAATTCCAGCGACGTTATTAATGTCTTTGACTTCCATCATTTTAACCTGGGCGATTGCGATTCCCTTGGGCATTGTCAGCGCCGTCAAACAAAACCAATTTATCGATAAATTTTTTCGAGTTATCAGTTATCTTGGTCAAGGTTTCCCCAGTTTTATCACTGCCCTTTTACTGCTAATTCTCGCCCAAAATGTCTCGCCGCTTTTACCGGTAGGTGATATGACCAGTATTAACTATTCGGAATATTCCCCTATCGGTAAAGTTTTAGATATCGCTTGGCACATGATTTTACCAACTATTGCCCTAACAGTTACCAGTTTTGCCGGATTACAAAGATTGATGCGGGGACAATTATTAGATGTTCTGCGACAGGATTATATTCAAACCGCCAGGGCGAAAGGTTTACCAGAAAATAAAGTTATCTATGTCCACGCTTTACGCAATGCTATTAATCCCCTGATAACTCTTTTGGGCTTTGAATTTTCTAGTTTGTTAAGTGGGGCATTTATCGCCGAATTTTTCTTTAACTGGCCCGGATTAGGTCGTTTAATTTTGCAAGCTGTGACGGCCAAAGATTTATATTTAGTTATGGGCAGTTTAATGATGGGTGCTACTATGTTAATTATCGGTAATCTTCTGGCTGATTTACTTCTCAAAGCTGTAGATCCTAGGATTAAATTGGAGGATTTAAAGTAGGGTGATAGGGAAATTTCAGCTAAATTTCCCACTACCCAACGGGTGCATCTCACATTTGCAGAAATAGGGACAATCAGCAATTATCAGTGACCCTTAAATTATTACAGATGTATCAGCAGCTGCGTGTAAGCATCCCACCGAAAAACTAATGCGCGGGGGGTTTGGGGGGTAGAACCCCCCAAAGGCTTGGATTGAGTGGTAAAATCGGAAGTAATGACCAATTTTAGAAGATAGTTTCCCTTTAAAAATCCCAACTCAGTAGATTTACAAAAATGGGATGTACCCCCACCCAACCCCTTTTTTCCTTTTCACTTTTCACTTAATAAACTATGTTAGCAACTACACATTATTTACTCAGGTCAAAACAAGACGGACAATATCTAGTGGCGCGTCTGAGAAAAGGTGAAAGCGAAACTCCGGCCAGTTATCTGCTTCTGTTTAAAGAATCCTACGATGCTTTAAGTTATATCAACACCCATGCTCAGGATTTAGCCAATAATTTTTCTGTGGAAACTCTCTCAGGAACACAATTAAAGGGACTGATGCAGCGATGGGGATTTGCAGGAATTGGTTTAGTTAGTGAACCTTTGGAACCACAGGTGCAGTTTTTAGCCTACGAAAAAGGATTTAATCTCTAAACTATGAAAACGCTGTTAATCACTGGAGTTAGTGGGTTTTTAGGTTGGCATATTTACCAAAAAACTCGCTCATCTTGGGCAAGTTTTGGTACATATTTTAATCACAATGTCAATAGTAATGACCCGAATTTAATTAAAATTAACTTAACAGACTTAGCCGCAGTTAGAGAACTTTTTCAACAGATTAAACCCGACGCGGTAATTCATGGGGCTGCCCAATCAAAACCGAATCTCTGTCAAGAATTTCCCCAAGCATCCGAGGCAATTAATCTGACAGCTTCTCTAGAAATTGCCCGTTTATGTAGTCAATATCAAATACCCCTAGTTTTTACCTCTACCGATTTAGTTTTTGATGGTAAAAATGCCCCCTATTCCGAAAATGATCCCGTTTCTCCAGTCAGTGTCTATGGTGAGCAAAAAGTAGCGGCAGAAAAGGGTATTTTAGCAATATATCCTCGGGCGGCTATTTGTCGAATGCCTTTGATGTTTGGTTCCCCTTCTCCCAGTGCTAATAGTTTCCTGCAACCATTTTTAAAAACCCTCCAAGAAGGAAAAGAATTATCTCTATTTACTGATGAATATCGTACAGCTGTTGGGGTTAATAGTGCGGTGAATGGTTTACTTTTAGCCCTAGAAAAAGTGCAAGGAATTATTCATCTGGGTGGTAAAGAAAGAGTTTCTCGTTATCAATTTGGTTTACTAATGGCGGCAGTTTTTAATATTCCCAGAGAACAAATAAAACCCTGTTTACAGTCAGATGTTCCCATGAGTGCGCCCCGTCCGCAGGATGTTTCTCTTGATAGTTCTCTTGCTTTTTCTTTAGGTTATCAACCATTAAGTATTAAAAGGGAATTAGAGGCCATTAGATATGAAATTATCTGAACAAAAGCGGACTATATTAATTATCTTGCTCCTGTTTTTTACCGCTATTCTCATGGCCAATTATTTTGAGGTAGGGATGACAGGAGTGTTGGCTTTTTTCGTTGCCTATCTTTCTAAAGGATTGCGAAAAGTTAAGTAAAAAAATCAATTGTTTCAATCAACAATCTCGAATTCTATTGACTGCTCTTGGGCAAAATTATAGGTAAAATGATCGATAATATTAGTATCGCTCAATTCAAGATTATAAAAATCGATTGCCGGTTGATCAAAAAGTGGGCCAGCGTGCCAAGTTCCCACCTCTAATTTAATAAAACAGTCCCCGGGGATGCGAAAAACCTTTAATTTTTCTAAATCTGGTTGAGGATGAGGACTAGGGGGGGCCACTCCTAAAAACCACTCTTGTCCCCCCAAAGAACCAAGACATTGGGTACATTGACTATGACGAGTAATTCGCTTAAATTTACGTCCGCGAGTCTGTAAACGCATAATATAAAAACGTGGGACACCGTTTTTTAAATGCAGTTGTGCATCGCTTTCATCAAACGGTTTTCCATCATGGCTAGGGGTTATTAATTGACCGTAGGGACGGAAACTCTCGGCTGTAATTAGTTGCGCTGACAGGGGACGAACGGTAATCGAATTACTCATAAAAATTACTGCTGACTAACAGTTATAGCTGTACCATCTCGGAGAGAAAGAATATTATTAATAGCAATTCTTTCCCCGGCATTTACTCCAGAAATAACCTGATAAGCTTGCCCTTGAATCGTGCCGACTTGAATTGGTTTTTGTCTTACCACTAAACGCTCCTTGGCATTTTCTTGACCTTCTTTAGCCTTTTCTTTTTCGGCCACAAAAACAAAATTTTGCGCTCCGATGCTAGTCACTGCCGTGGTGGGAACTAATACCCCCGGTTTTTGATCCCAAATTAACCGCGTCCGCACATATTGGTTATTGCGAAGACTGCCATCATTAGTAAAGGCAAATTTCACTAAAACCGATTGGGTAGCTTGGGAAACGGTGGGGGAAATAAAAGTTACTTGACCGCGAACCCCGGCGCTGCCATCGGGATTAATAATTTCTACAGGCAACCCGACGCGCAGACGCGGTTGTAATTCCACGGGAATCTGCACATTTAGTTCCAAAGTTTTATTGTTAGTCAACGAGGTTAATTCTTCACCCAGGGAGATAATATCGCCGACTTTTCTTTGATTAAAATCGCCGACAAAACCATCAATCGGGGCGGTAATGGTGTTAAAAACTAAATTCTGACGCGTCGCCCCTAATTGCCCCTCAGTGCTGGCTACCGCTGCTTGACGACTGTTCACTGTTGCCGCTGCCGCCGCCACCTGTTGCCGTGAGGCTAATTCGTTTTGAATGGCGATATTTAATGCTTCTTTGTTTGCCTGTAGGGTAGCTCTAGCCGCCGTCACCTGTTGACGGGCCGCATCACGATTTTTAGACCGGGCCTCTACTTCCGCCCTGGCGGCCTGAATGTCGCGGCGGCGATCATCTAAGTCCTGTTGGGGCTGTGCGCCTTGTTTAACCAGAAATTCGGCTCTTGTTAGGTTTTTTTCCGCTAAATCTAAATTAGCTCTCGCTCTCTGTAAATCAGCTTCGGCGGCGCTCAAGGTGGCGATCTGACTTTTAACATTAGCTTCCGCATTAGCCACATTTGCCCGATTCTGGGCAATTTGGGCTTTATTTGCCCTCGCTTGCGCTTGTCTTTGCCTTAAATCCGCCTCAGACGCATTCAGGTTCGCTTTGGCCGAATTTACCTGGCCGATGCCAGCGTTTACCTGTTGCTGTTGTTGTTCGGGATCCAATTCGGCGATTTTTTGTCCCTGAGTTACCTGATCGCCAGATTTAACGAAAATAGACCGAATCCGACCGGTAATCTGAGGGGAGACGCTAACACGCTCTTGGGCGATCAAAGTACCCACAAATTCGCTACTTTGCACTAATTTGTCGGTGCCGAGGGTTTGCAGTTTGACGGGAACAGCCGCCGGTCCAGTGGCTTGCGGGGTTTGGGGGGCGCAACCGGTGATAATTAGGGAAACGGCGATCGACGAACCGATCGCTCTCGATACGTTAACGGATCGTTTAATCATTGTTAAATTTACGGGTTTTTAGCGGAAAAAGTGCTAGTAAATCGGAAAAAGAAGGGGAAGATGAGGAGAGAAGCTTTTCCTTAAATTTTACTCTACAGAATTGATCGCGTGATCACTGTTTGCTTTGCCCTAAGCTAACAATATTACAGGTGACTAATCTTTGGGCGAGGGTGGTGTATTCTAGACGACCACCGGCGATCTGATATTCGTCCCGGGGCGCCGGTAGATGACCAACGGGAGCATTGAGGGTATAGTTAAGATTTTCTTTAAAAATAATCCAATCACCATCTTTACGCCAACCGATTCGATCGCCAAAAGTTTGAAAATTTTCGATCGCCACTAAGCGCCCCGGTCGATTACCTGTCTCGATAAAAATGCGAAATTGGGTACTGAAACTAAAACGACCCCCGGAAGCTTCTTTCCAGAGTTGATCCATTTTTTGCAGATCCCAACAGGCCAATTTTTGCAGGTCTTCCATGGTAAACCAGCCCTGTAATTCCCGTCCGGTCGCTTTCAGTATTAAATTACGGGTTTCATCGTTAGCTTGTCGCCAATTTTGTTGAGCGAGGAAATTTTTCAGGCGAGTGTAATTAATGCCCGTGGTCGGTGATACCATTTCCCCAGAGGTGGCAGTCTGGGCAACGATCGCCGGCAAGGGATTGAGAAATAAAGCGATCGCGAGAGTGACCTGACACAAGGAAAAATTAATTCTCATAAACCCTATTTATTAACTTGATGCAAAGAAATCCTACAATAGCATAGACGAAATTTGCCGTTTTTACCGCCTCCTCAACTCCTATGGCTTTCACTTGGATCCGACATCACATTTTGGGATTGCAAGACTGGCAACCAGAAGAATACCAAACCCTGCTACAAACGGCCTCTAGTTTTCGTGAAGTTCTTTCCCGACGTACCAAGAAAGTGCCGGCCCTACAGGGACAAGTGGTGACGAATCTTTTTTTTGAACCTTCCACCCGCACCCGTAGTAGTTTTGAACTAGCGGCGAAACGTCTTTCGGCCGATGTTCTCAATTTTGCCCCGGGTAGTTCCAGTTTGACTAAGGGGGAAACGATTCTCGATACCGCTTTAACCTATGTGGCCATGGGTACGGATATTTTTGTTATCCGACATCAACAGTCGGGGGTTCCCGATTTAATTGCCGCAGAAATGGATCGTTTGCAGTCGGGGGTCAGTATTCTTAATGCTGGGGACGGTCAACACGAACACCCCTCCCAGGGACTTTTAGACCTGTTTACGATCTGTTGTCTGTTAGATGAGGAAAATCCCCGTTTAGAACTGTTAGAGGGCAAAAAAATCGCTATTGTCGGGGATATACTCCATTCTCGTGTGGCTCGTTCCAATATCTGGAGTTTAACTACGGCAGGGGCGGAAGTACATTTGTCCGCACCCCCCACCCTACTGCCGAAATATTTTGGGGAATTGTGCGATCGCCTATTTCTCCACTGGGATTTAGAACCAGCTTTAGAAAAGGCCGATTTTGTGATGACCCTGCGACTGCAAAAAGAACGCATGACCGCCAATCTTTTGCCCAGTTTACGCGAATATCATCAAAGTTTTGGCATTACTCGTCCTCGTTTGCAATCCTGTCAACCGGGGGTGAAGGTACTTCATCCCGGTCCTGTGAATCGGGGAGTGGAAATTAGTTCCGATTTAATGGATGATCCCGATTTTAGTCTGATTTCCCAACAAGTTACCAGTGGTGTCGCTGTCAGAATGGCTTTATTATACCTAATCGGTAATCTTCGCAGCGACCAGTAAAAGCTTCTCAGGGTTTTGATCTTTTAGTCTGGTTTCATTGAAACAATCCTAAAGTTTTTGTCAAGGTAAATATCATACTTTCTTCCTCCCTCACACACAGCATCTTCTGCTTCAAATTGGTTAGTCTCAACATCAAATTTCATCTCTTTAGGATTCCTACAGCCCTGTTTTAGCAAAGCATCGGTCAACTGCGATTTTTCTTCCGGGGTCAAAGCTCGATAATCACTACTATTAGCTTGACCCGCATAGATTGACATTCCTATAATGCTAAGAGATAGTAAGCTTATGATCGATTTGGTCTTCATTTTTTCAACTTCCTGAATACAATAAAAACATCATTCAAAGGGTTTTAGACCCAAATTTTCGCTAATTAGTTCGGCACGATTACCGGTCTTTATCTTAGGAGAAGTATATCTGGATTACAATAAGTATAAATACTCAAGCCACCCAGAGGGCTTTTCTAGGAACTTTAACCGATACCGAATTCCGTTCTTTTTTAACTATCCCTTTTTTGCCTCTTCCAGGTCATGATAATGCTGATAAGCGCCGATTTCGGGGTTAAAGGGGGCGATTTCCTCAGTTACGGTTAATCCCAAACCTTCTAACATTGCTTGTAGGACAGAATCGGGGGCCAGACGGAGATAATCGGGGTTAATTTCTAGGGCTACATGACGATTACCGAGGTGATAGGCAGCTTTGAGGAGTAAATCGGTTGAAGGGGCGGTAATAGTGATAACTGGTTCGGGTTTAGCGATAATTTGAATAATTTCGCCGTTTTCCCCCCGCAGGAAATCGCGGTCCTGTAGAATTGTGCCGCGGGGTAAACGAAAACAGAGGGAAAAACCTTCGGGACTGTCGAGACGATAACGGCTGCGGGTGCGTTCTTCGGCCGTAAGTAGAAGGCTAAAAACTACCGTTTCTGGGGGAGGTGGACTAGCGGTATGACGGGGGGGTAAACGCTCGGTAAAAGTTAACATGGTAGTGGTCAATGGGAAAAAACACTCTTAATTGTAGCCCTGACTCCAGCTTGACCCGAAAAACTGAGGAACTTTTTCTATTTATTCTCCCGTTGCAGACGAATCATCTCATTTTGCACCCGTCGTCTCAAGTTATCATCCCTACGAATCCGATTAGTAATGGCGTTAAATTCAGTCGCATTCAGGCCACTATCTTGGACAATCTTTTTTGAGTTATTACAATAATCGACGGCAATTCTTTGGGCATCAGCTGGAAGATTATTAAAGCTTTCCCGTTGGTTACAGGTAATTGCTGGGGGACTTTTGCCTAAAATTTGCGAAATTGCCTGATAAGCTTGTTTTCTTTGGGTTTCGATCAACAAAACTGCGGTCGCATAACGTTTAATTTGGTCAGCCGTAAAATCTTGAGTATAAGCGGAAGACCGGAAACTAACCACCGCCGTCGTCCAAGAAAATTCGGGAATCACACCGCCAAGAATGGCGATTACTGCCAAAAAAGTCACGATAAAAGAACGTCTTAAGCTTTGACCTAGATCGGCTAGGGGATAGCAGTAAATCACCATGCGAGTTTGTCGCTTAATAGATAATGATAGCAAACTTTCCAGTTAAATCCTGCTTTTTTGAATATTTTTAACGATCATAAGTTCCAATTTTAGCCAATATCTCCTGGGACCGAACCTTAATTTTTGGGCAGAAATTGCTTTGGTAAACTTTTTTAACGTTTTTGGGGGCAAAATTAGTCAAAAATCTTGGAGAGAACCGATGAACGATTTTTGGGAAGTTAGGATACCTATCGCTTTTAGAGAATATTTATCGGCAATTTAGCAAGCTAATCTCTTTTTATTAGCTTATATCGCTGTTAATCTCTCGCTTATTCCCTTTTGTCTCTCCCCTTGGTGGGGAATCGGGGGGAAATCTAGATAAATTAAAGGTTTCAGCGATTCCGATCGAGACAATTCCCGCTTAGAATAATGCAGTGGAATATATAGCCAATGAGGATTTGAGGCATTATTTAGTGATCTCGATCCTGGCGAGTCCTCAACAGGGGAACCATAATAAACTACTGACAACCACCCTAAACTCAGAAAAACCGCAAAAAAAGGAGTTAGCGCATGAATAAAGGTGAATTAATCGATCAAATCGCTCTCAAAGCCTCTGTGACCAAAAAACAAGCAGATGCTGTTCTCACTGCCGCCATCGAAACCATTATCGAAGCGGTTTCTGAGGGGGACAAAGTAACCCTAGTAGGATTCGGTTCCTTCGAGGCCCGGGAACGTCAGGCCCGGGAAGGACGCAACCCAAAAACCGGCGATAAGATGGAGATTCCGGCCACTCGCGTCCCGGCTTTCTCGGCGGGTAAACTGTTTAAAGACAGAGTGGCCCCAGATAAGGAATAATTACTGTTGAGTTTTGATTGCTGTAAGTCTTTTGCCTAGACCTAAACATGGTGGTAATCTTGACTGGGCGGCCGCCATTGCCGGCTGTCCGGTTTCCTCTATTCTCGATTTTTCTGCCAGTATCAACCCCCTCGGTCCGCCGGAAAGCGCCCTAACCGCTATTAAAAGTCATTTAACCAGTCTGACTCGTTATCCTGACCCGAGCTATTGGCAGTTGCGTTCTGCCCTCGGCCAATGGCACAATATCGGGCCAGATTGGATTCTCCCTGGCAATGGTGCGGCTGAGTTATTAACCTGGGCCGGCCGGGAATTGGCCTCATTTGATAGTGTTTATGTACTAACACCCGCTTTTAGCGATTACGAACGGGCTTTAAAAAGTTTTGGTGGGAAAATCTGCCAACATTCCCTAGATTTAACCACTTTAAAGCCGGTTAATCCCGAAAAACAAGGCTTATTACTCAATAATCCCCACAATCCCACGGGGAAACTCTGGACGGTGGCGGCCATTCGTCCCTATCTATCGCAATTTGGTTTGGTGGTAGTGGATGAAGCTTTTATGGACTTTTTACCCCCCCAACAACAGGAGAGTTTAATATCTCTGTTGCCGGAATATCCCAACCTCTTGATTTTGCGTTCCCTAACTAAATTTTACAGTCTCCCCGGTTTGCGTCTAGGATACGTCCTCGCTCATCCCGATCGCCTGTTACAATGGCAAAAATGGCGCGATCCTTGGTCGGTGAATAACTTGGCTGTGGTTGCCGCTATTGCGGCAATTGAAGATAGGGATTTTCAACAACAAACTTGGGATTGGTTAACGGCAGCCCGTGAGGATTTATGGCAGGGATTAGCTAAATTTCCGCAATTACAGCCCCAAACCAGTGCCGCTAACTTCCTCTTAGTACAATCTCAATCTTCCTGTTTACCCCTACAGGAAGCTTTATTAAAATATCATCGAATTTTCATCCGCGATTGTCTCAGTTTCCCCGAATTGGGTAGCAATTATTTTCGGGTCGCTGTCCGTTTACCGGCAGAAAATCAACGATTATTATCGGCTTTAGAGAGTATTTTAGCCGCGTCTGATAATTAGGGTTTGCTGAAAAAGTTTGTTGGTGAGGTTAGGAGTCAGGAGTCAGGAGTCAGGAGACAGGAGACAGGAGACAGGAGACAGGAGACAGGAGACAGGAGACAAGGGGCAGCTTTATTCTCCCCACACCCCACACCCGTTCGGCTGAGCTCACGGCCGAAGCCCACACCCCACACCCTGCCCCCAGGAAAAGCTTTTTGCCGCAAACCCTATTTAACCACAAAAAGGCTCCCGCCAACCAGACGGGAGCCTCTACCATCGAACTAAGCGAAATTAGTCGAGGTCAGGCATTGCCAATGCGGGTTCAGTCTCGCGGTCAATTCCTTTCTCGAAACCGGCGGCGGCGGCGCGAGCGCGTCCAGCGTGCCAGAGGTGTCCAATCAGGAAGAAGAAAGCGAGGGTGAAGTGAGAGGTAGCCAACCAAGCGCGAGGAGACACATAGTTAAACGAGTTAACGTCAGTGATAACCCCACCCACAGAGTTCAAGGAACCTAAAGGAGCGTGGGTCATGTATTCAGCCGCGCGGCGTACTTGCCAGGGTTGTACGTCATTTCTGATTTTGTCGAGGTCTAAACCGTTAGGACCGCGGAGAGGTTCTAACCAGGGACCGCGGAAATCCCAGAAACGCATGGTTTCACCACCGAAGATAATTTCGCCAGTGGGAGAGCGCATCAGGTATTTACCTAGACCGGTGGGGCCTTGGGCAGAAGCGACATTAGCACCTAAGCGTTGGTCACGCACCAAGAAGGTGAAAGCTTGAGATTGGGAAGCTTCCATACCAGTCGGACCGTAGAATTCACTGGGATAGGCGGTGTTGTTAAACCAAACGTAAACGGCGGCGATAAAGCCCATCATGGAAAGAGCGCCCAAGCTGTAGGACAGATAGGCTTCTCCAGACCAGATGAAAGCGCGACGCGCCCAAGCAAAAGGTTTGGTGAGAATGTGCCAGATACCGCCACCGATACAGATTAAGCCAATCCAGATGTGACCGCCGATGATATCTTCCATGTTGTTGACGCTGATAATCCAGCCTTCGCCACCGAAAGGAGCTTTGGTCAGATAACCAAAGATAACTGCGGGGTTGAGGGTAGGATTAGTGATGACGCGGACGTCACCGCCACCGGGGGCCCAGGTATCATAGACACCGCCAAAGAACATGGCTTTAAATACCAACAACAGCGCACCACAACCCAAGAGAATCAGGTGATAACCGATGATGTTGGTCATTTGGTTTTTGTCTTTCCAGTCGTAACCGAAGAAATTAGAGTATTCCTCTAGGGTTTCCGGTCCGCGGATGGCGTGGTAGATACCACCAAAACCGAGTACAGCCGAAGAAATTAAGTGCAGAACACCAGCGACGAAGTAGGGGAAGGTATCGACTACTTCACCACCAGGACCGACCCCAAAACCGAGGGTAGCTAAGTGGGGAAGCAGGATTAAACCCTGTTCGTACATCGGTTTTTCGGGGATAAAGTGGGCGGTTTCAAACAGGGTCATTGCCCCGGCCCAGAAAACGATTAAACCAGCGTGGGCGACGTGAGCGCCGAGCAGTTTACCGGAGAGGTTGATAAGACGAGCGTTACCAGACCACCAAGCGAAGCCGGTGGAACTTTGGTCACGACCACTAGCAGTAGGGATATTAGAGAGCGTTACCACGCGGGAGAACCTCCTCAGGGAAGATAAAGTTTTCGTGGGGTTGGTCTTGGGGAGCCATCCAAGCTCTCAGACCTTCGTTAAGCAGAATATTTTTAGTGTAGAAGGTTTCAAATTCCGGGTCTTCCGCCGCTCTCAATTCCTGAGAAACGAAGTCA
>NZ_JBLZRT010000189.1:0-17186 GCF_048564745.1 Microcystis sp. | reverse complement strand
TGAAGTTAGATTCTTACGCGTTACTCACCCGTCCGCCACTGGAATCCGAAGATTCCCGTTCGACTTGCATGTGTTAGGCACGCCGCCAGCGTTCATCCTGAGCCAGGATCAAACTCTCCATGATGAATCGTTTGATTCTTTGACTTTTTTTTCGTCTCCCCCTTGCGGGTTTGACTTCTTTGTTATAGAATTGCTTCTAAACGAGGCTGTTTTACTTGGCTTTCAAACTATTGTTTTGTCTAGGTTCCAGCGTCGTTTGTTTCGCTTCGCTTTCGCTTTGCTTCAACCGCGCATTTACCAATGTATCTAACTTCCCCTAGTTTGTCAACCCCTTTTGGCAAAATTTTTTGATCTTTTTTCTATCCCTTGCTACGTAAGCCTTTCAGCTATTTACCCTTTTTCTGGTGGGCTGTTTTTATCTAGTAATTTTGTTCTAATTAGCTCTTGATGGCGGTGATAGCGTTTCTCATAGGTGGGAACTGTTTAGGCATCAAATAGGGATGCAGTAGCTGAAATAACTGCTTAGTAAGGTTTTCAGCCCCGTGGTCGAACGAGATTGAATGCCCCGCTCAAATCCCAGTCCAGCAACTCGGTTCGATCGGTTAGAATCAAAATATGGGAAAAAAATTATTTATTTTCGGGAACCTTTACTGAATTCTCCCGTCCTCAAGCTCTGAGTGAGGAGTTTATATCCCTAGAGGAAATCCCATGAGTCAATCGATTCCAGCATCTTGGTCACTTGAGGCCAAAAAGTCTCAAAACCCCGTGTCCCCTGACAAACTCTCCAACTACGATCTAATTGCACGCTGTCAGGAAGGGTGCCAGCCCGATCGAGCAGCTTTTGCGGAACTGCTGCGGCGCTATCAAGCTCATATTGATAAATTACTCTATCATTTGGCTCCCGATTGGCAAGATCGCGCTGATTTGGCTCAAGAGGTCTGGATTCGCGTCTATCGCAATATTAACCGTCTCCATGAACCCCTCAAGTTCCGCGGTTGGTTAAGTCGCATTGCTACTAATCTTTTTTACGACGAATTGCGGAAACGCAAGCGGGTTAATCACCCCATTTCTCTCGATGCTCCCCGACGCGTGGAAGATGGCGAAATCGATTGGGATATCGAGTCCGATTACCCCAGTCCCGATGAACATCTCACCACCCACGAATTCTACGATCAATTACAAGCGGCGATCGCTGATTTACCAGAAGCTTTTCGGACAACTATTATTCTCCGGGAAATTGAAGGGATGGCCTACGAAGAAATTGCCGAGATGACGGGAGTTTCTTTAGGAACTGTTAAATCTCGCATTGCTCGCGCTCGCGCTAAATTACAATCTGTTTTACAGCCCTATTTTACAGAAGGCTAAAGAATATTGTGGTGATTCGGCACTAACGGCCGAAGTGAGGAGTCGTTAAATTTAACTAGCTCCGTGCTGGTGAAAAGTGATTGCATACCGATCGCTTCTGGTCGAGGTCAACCATGAATAATTATCAACCCGAAGACGTTCAATGGATCAAGTCTTTGTTACGTCACGATGACAGCGATTGCAACTCCGCAACCGAGGATATTTTGTTCTTAGATGAGGATAACGAAGAAGCTGATCGTTTTGATTTAATTAGCGCCTATATTGATAACGAAGTAACGGTAGAGGAAAGGAAGCTAGTTCAGCATTGGTTAGACCATGATGCTGCCGCTAAAAAACTCTATCGGCAGCTCTTGGGATTACAAACTAATTTAAGGCAGATTCCCGCACCGGTTACTATTGCCAGCGACCGATTGGCAGAACAGGTGTTCAGAAAAGTCGATGGTCAGCGTCGTCGGCAATATTATGTTTATGGTGGCGCAATTTTCACCGCCATGGTGATCGCTATTGGCTCCTACTTCGTCTCCGAACGCAATGATCCCCTCTCCCAAATGGCGAGCAGTCCGGGCAGTATTAGCCAAGAGGGAGACCATTTGATGATTGCTCTCAACCATCCAATTATGGAGATTCCCGCAGCGGAAAAGCCAAAAGAGAATGGCCAAAGGTAAGGATCTATGGGGATAAATGCCAGCATTCTCGTGCGATCGCCCAATCTTCCGCCGTAGCAATTACCATCACTCGCACTTTAGATGTCTCGGTGGCGATATCCTCATCCCGGGGACGAGCGGCATTTTTAGCTAAATCTAACTCTAAACCCAAAAAAGACCAGCCTTGACTGGCTTTTTCCCGTACTAAAGCTGAATTTTCGCCGATTCCTGCCGTAAATACCAACACATCCAACCCCTCCAGAGAAGCGATCATCGATCCGATTAAACTTTTCAGACGATGAATATACATTTCAAATGCTAATTTTGCCCTCTCGTTGCCTTCGTCTATCGCCGTGGTAATTGCCCGCATATCCCCAGAAATACCCGAAATTCCCTTTAAACCAGATTCTTTATTGAGTAAGCCATTTAAACTATCGGGATTGTATTGATATTCTCGCTCTAGATAAATCAGAATCCCTGGATCGATCGAACCGCTGCGGGTTCCCATCATCAATCCCTCTAGGGGAGTAAACCCCATAGTAGTATCGATACTTTTACCCCCCTTGACTGCCGATAGGGAAGCACCATTTCCCAGATGACAGATCACCATTTTCAAGGATTCTAGGGGTTTTCCCAACAATTCGGCGGCCCGTTGGGAGCAGTACTGATGACTGGTGCCATGAAAACCATAGCGACGGATTCCCAGTTCACTCCATTGGTAGGGAATGGGATAAAGAGAAGACTCAGGAGGGATAGAACGATGAAAAGCGGTGTCAAACACTGCTACTTGAGGAACATCGCCCAAAACTTGCTCGATTGCCTCAATTCCTTCTAAATGAGCGGGATTATGGCTAGGAGCCAGGGAAATCAGCTTTTTAATCGTTTTTTTGACCTGGGGAGTGATCATGGTAGCCTGGGAATATTCCGTGCCACCATGGACAACTCGATGACCGACTATACTAATGTCGGCGAGGTTGGCTACTACCTTAGTTTCGCCAGTGACTAAGGTATCTAACATCCGAGCAATTCCTGCCGGACGATCCTGACTAGAAAGATTAATTTCCTGTTTAATTCCCTGAGCTTTTACCGTTAAAACCGCGTAATCAGGGTTAACTGTCCAATCGATCCCCGCTTGCCAAATTGGTTGCGGAGGATGGCCAGGGAGAAACTCTAAATCGTACAAACAACTTTTTTGACTGCTCGATCCCGCATTTAAGACCAGAATTTTCATAAAAAAGCTCAATTAGGAGGGGCTTGTGCTGATCATAATCAAACTCAGGTTAAGCCTAGATAAAATCGCTGACTTTTCGGGTTTTTCTTCCAGAAAATTTTATCTGGCTGCCATCACCCATCCTTGACTCGGGCAATATTACAAAACTTTATCAAAAAAAAGTCAAAATAGAGCCTCTAGGGTTATAAAATAGAAGAATACCCCTTGTGAAATTAATCCAAGAAGCTACCTCTGATGCAAGTTAAGGCCTCTATAGTGGATTTAGAGCTAGTTCTCGTCCTTTTCACCAGTGGAATGTCAACATCGCACCACGAATCTCTAGAATGAAATTTTTGTGTATTCTAGATAACCGTGATTACTAGAGGATTTCTTAAGTATGTCAGAGGTTACTGCCGTTACTGCCGTTACAGATGCCACCTTTAAAGATGAAGTTTTAGATAGTGCCGACCTTGTCCTAGTGGATTTCTGGGCTCCTTGGTGCGGCCCCTGTCGAATGGTGGCTCCCGTTGTCGAAGAAATTGCCAAACAGTTCGAAGGGCAAGTCAAGGTGGTGAAACTCAACACCGACGAAAACCCCATTATCGCTAGTCAGTACGGGATTCGCAGTATTCCTACTCTGATGATCTTCAAAGAAGGTCAAAAAGTTGATACGGTGGTCGGGGCTGTACCGAAAACCACTTTAGCTACCACCATAGATAAACACCTGTAGAGGAGTTGACTAGGTTTTCTGGTAACGCATACCGGGTAACTGAGTCACTAAACCGATTAATTCTAATTCCAATAAGATCCCCGCCACTTCTGAGGTGGGGATTTGCATTTTTTCAACGATAATGTCAAACAACAGGGCATCTCTGTCAAATAACTGATACACTTGTGCTAGTCTAGGTTCTAGATTGACTGGAGGAGCAGCATTAACGACTGGGGATGTCTCTAGAGGGAGTGAAGGGGAGAGATTAACCGGTGCGGATTGGTTCGCGGTGGGAATTGCCCCCAACATTTCTAATAATTTCTCCTCAGAAACGATAATTTCCGCTCCCTGATGAATCAGTTGTAAACAACCCCTAGCGGCAGCAATATCGGGAGAATTGGGTAAAGCATAGATATCGCCGCCAAATTCGTTAGCATAACTGGCCGTAATCAGGGAGCCAGACCTTTCGGGGGCCTCGATAACAATAGTCGCGCGACTTAAACCGGCGATAATGCGATTACGACTGGGAAAATGGGCTTTATTCGGTTGAGTTGCGGCGGGATGTTCACTAATGACTAAACCCTGCTTTTGGATGTCCGCGTGTAGCTGCCGATGACGACTAGGATAAACCACATCGACCCCCGTTCCCAAGACGGCAATCGTTCTTCCCCCTGCTTTTAAACAGCTTTGGTGCGCCTCTCCATCAATTCCTTCGGCCATACCAGAAACAATAGTAAATCCCTGTTGGGCCAAAAGGGTACTTAAGCGCCGCGCCCAGCGCCTGCCGTGATCCGTGGGGTTACGAGTACCCACAATGGCGACGGTGGGGATATTTCCCTGATTTTCCTCTAAATTGACCTTTCCTTGATAGTAAAGTAAGGGGGGAGGACTGGGAATTTCCCGGAGAAAGCGGGGATATTCTGGGTCGCTAGGAGTCCAAAAAAGGGGATTTTTCTGGATATGTTCGGCGAAAAGAGCTTCTGGGTCAATTTGCGATCGCCCTTCCCGTACCGCTACCATTAACTTTTTGCCAAATCCCGCCCCTTCTGCGATCGCAGTATCGGTGGCATTCCAGGCCACAGCGACACTGCCAAAATGCTGATAGAGTCGCTTTAGGGAAATTGGCCCAACTCCAGCAATACTTGACCATGCTAACCAATAAACGCGATCGTCTGTCAATTTAAAAAGCTCCTCAGACCAGGTAATATTTTCAGTCGGTTAAAACCGACTGCGGCCAGATGACCTTAATTTATTTTAAATGTCGGGTGAAGACCGTTCGGCTGAGCGTTCGTGTTAGTGAGCGGCTCGAGTGAGCCTCGCCGAACTCTTGTCGAACTACTGAGCGTTCGACAAAAGCTCACGCGGCGGTTCGACAGGCGGTTCGGCTGAGCTCACCGTCGAAGCCTCACCGTCCGCTCGACTGAGCTCGCCGAACGTCCGAAGTCTCACGGCCGAAGCCTACTCATGCAAATTAGCTACGCTATAAGTATAACCCACATTCCGTACTAAAAAACAAGGACAAAGAAAATAAGAAAAACTCTCATGACAACAGATAATACTGGCAAGTAGTAGCTCCCAAAATAGACCTAGACCTAATTTAATTAAATCACAATAATAGGATGTAATAAAACAAATAGTGATTCAAAAAAAGCCATAAAAAACTACACTTGGGAATACATTCACAAATATCCGAAACACACTAAAAGACTATTAGGAATTGACTACCAAAAACTAGAACAACTGATGGCACTTGGGAAACTTATACATCGGAAAAACCAATCAGAAATCGAAAAAACCAAAATTAGGATTAATCAACCAGGAAGCGGAACACCTCCTAAATTATCAGAAGAGGAACAAATTGTTCTAATGTTGGTTTATTTAAGACATCATCTAAGCTTTCAAATCTTAGGACTAATGTTTCAAGTGAGTGAATCAACGGCTCATAATATCTTTACCTATTGGCAAAAACTTTTTGAAGGAGAGTTACCGCCAAGTTTGTTAGAACAAATAAAGAACTGCCAAGAAGAAGTCCATCTGTTATCATCTTGGGTAGTTCTCTAAGGATTTAGTCCCTATGAAATGGCGAGTGATACTTGAACCCGATCCCGATACAAACGAATGGGCAATTTGGTGTCCGGAACTGCCCGGATGCACATCTGTCGGTATTACACAAGAGGAAGCTCTCAATAATATACGCGAAGCGATCGAGCTTTATTTACAACCTGATGCTATCGACCTTCTACCCGGAGCAGTAATCCGTGAGGTGATGGTGGGATGACTCGACTCAGGAGAATGAATGCTGACGAGGTTGAGCGCATATTACGCAAGTATAACTTTGAACTGATCTCTCAGAAGGGTAGTCATAGAAAATGGCGTGGCAGGGATCAAGATACTCAAGTTATCGTACCTTACCATCAAGGGAGAGATTTACCTGCTGGAACATTGCGTAACATCATGATTACAGCCATGATCCCAGAGAGAGAGTGTAAATCTCCATAAACTTCATTTAAAGTCCATCTGTCTAACCAATCACTGCACCGTACCGAGAGTTAGACTAATAATATCATTCAAGGTTGATGATAGCTGGTCAGTTCAACCGTTAGGTGGACAATCTTCAGAGACATAAAATAAACTGTTAGTTAGTGACAAATTCAGTAAACGACTTTTTTGGCTCTAGTAAATCTAACTGGTTTTATGTACTTTAAGCACATTACTCTGAGAAACATCGGATTAATTGAAAAAATCAACTACGACTTTTCCTTCAGCAATGATAACCCTAAACCGCTTATCTTAGTCGGCACAAACGGCTCTGGGAAGAGTATTTTTCTTTCCTACTTGTTGAATGCTCTAATGAATGCACAGCAGATTGCTTTTGATGATGCGGAAGTGGAAGAAGGTAAAGTTTATAAACTTCGCAGTCCTCAATACATAAGAAATGGATCGACGTACTATTATGCGAGGGTGAACTTTGGCACTGATTTTAGTTGCTATGAGTTGCAGCTTGCTCACTCAAGAGAAGATTATGTAAAAAACTTCGGTGATCCAGAAATTGACAGTTTGTTTGAAGAGATTCCTTTACATGAAGCATCAATGTTCAAGGCAAATCTCATTAATAATCCAGTAGAGGTCTCAAAACAATTTCAGAACAACTGCGTCTTATACTTTCCAGCAAATCGTTTTGAACAACCAGCCTGGTTAAATGCTCAAAATCTTAAAGCGACGGCAGAATTCATCGAACGTACAAGAATAAATAGAGTTTCAAACCGCCAGATCATTCAGCAATCACCACTCACTGTATCTAAAAATTGGCTTCTTGACATCGCTTTAGATCTACTTCAAGCAAGATACCTGGGAACAGCTAACAACATTTGGAATGCTATCACAAAGCTTATTCAACTGATTTTTAGAACTGATGAGAATGTTCGTTTGGGAATTGGACCTCGGCAGAATCGCACAGTATCTATTATGAAGAATGAGACGGTATTCATCCCTAATATTTTTCAGCTTTCAACAGGTCAAACTTCAATTCTCAATATTGTCTTATCGATTCTGCGTGACTTTGATATGTCCGGTGCATCCTTTGAAAAATTAGAAGATGTGAGTGGAGTAGTTATTATTGATGAGGTTGATGCACATTTACACGCCGATTTACAGTGCAATCTCTTACCGGCAGTTATTCAACTATTCCCGAAAGTTCAGTTTATTCTCACCACTCACTCACCATTATTTTTGTTGGGAATGAAAACACAATTTGGCGATACTGGATTTGAAATTTTGTCTCTTCCAGCAGGGGTGAAGATTGGTGTTGAAGAATTTGAGGAATTTCAATCTGCTTTTGATTCTTATAAAGAATCAAATATCTTTAGAGAAAAAATTAAATCTGAGGTAGAAAAAGCCCAAAAACCAGTTATCTTTGTTGAGGGTGATTATGATATCCAATATTTGCATAAAGCTGCTTCACTTCTTGATAAAAAATTAATACTAAACCAAATTGAGTTATATGATGCTGGCGGATTTGGAGGTCTGGATAATATTTGGAAAAGTTACACTAATAACAGGTTGATGATAGCTTTACCAAAAATTGTTGGCTTGATCTACGATTGCGACACAAAAAAAGAGAACTCTGACAAGCAGATGGTTAAAAAGCGTGTTATTCCTACAGTTTCTAACAGCCCAATTTCAAAAGGAATTGAAAACTTAATTCCAGCAAGCACAATTAATAACCTTCGGGAATTGCGTCCCCAGTTTTTCGATGTAACTCCAGAGGTGAAAAAGACTGTTCGTGGAAAACCTGAGATTCAGCCAGAGATTTGTGAGATCAATAAGTCTGAGAAGCGGAATCTTTGTGAATGGTTATGTACCAATGGTACTAAGAAAGACTTCGATCAGTTTGAATCCGTATTTACTTTAATTGAAGATATTATTGGGCTAAGTAATCAGCAAGGTGATCAATTTTCAGATATCCAAGCTGACAGCGTTAATAGCACTCACTAATGAAATGCAGACTAGCCCACAAACTTACTGTACCGGAACGATTCCAATTTATTGTTAAGGTGCAAAGGTTGTTTGCGTCCTGTGAGTGCGATCGTTATCTGTAAATATTCTCGTTTTCAAGGTTTAATTGGGCAATAGCTCTATCAATTAAATCACAGCCTTCCCCCAGGGATTCGATCCGCGAAAAACGATCGCGCCAAACCGCCGCACCGGTAAAATCCTGACAATACCAAGCCAGATGTTTCCGCGCTTGCCAAATACCGCGTTGTCCCTTGTATAGCCATAGCCCCTGTAAATGCTCTTTAGCTAGGCTTAACAGGTCAATAGAGGTGGGTTTCGGCAACTTTTTGCCTGTTTTGAGGTAATAATCGATTTCCCCCACCAAATAGGGATAACCGAGGGTTCCCCGCGAACACATCACCCCATCGGCCCGGGTAAATTCCAAACAATTAATCGCCGCTTCCACAGAAACAATATCACCATTAGCAATGACAGGAATCGATAAAACCTCCTTCACCCGTTTAATCCATTGCCAATCGGCCGGCCCGTGATAACCCTGTTCCCTAGTGCGTGCGTGCAGGGTCAACATTTGCGCTCCCGCATCTTCTAAACGACGGGCAAAATCGATAATATTAATCTCCTGAGCGTTCCATCCCAAGCGAGTTTTCACCGTTACTGGCACCGATACCGCTCCCATCACTTCCCTAACAATTTGCTCGGCAATTTCTGGCTGTCGTAAAAGCGAAGAACCGCCGCCTTTTTTAGTAATTTTATTAACAGGACAACCCATATTAATATCGATGGTCATCGCTCCTTCTTTAACCGCTTTTTTCGCCGCCACAGCCATAAAATCGGGACGGCAATCAAATAACTGCATACTAATTGGTTGTTCTTTGTCCCCGATAACCATCAATTGCGGTAACTCTTGCAGCTGGGAGATTTCTGTCGCGTTGACCATCTCGGTATAGAGCATCGAATCAGGAGCAAAGCGTCTCACCAAGCGCCGAAACACTAAATCGGTGACACCGGATAAAGGTGATTGCAAGACGCGGCTATGCACTTCTAAGTTACCGATTTTGAGAGGGGATGAGTAGATAGCCATAGAACCAGTTAAAAAATCAACAGCCAAAACCAGCAAACCGAACAATTAGGGGATAGTTCCGTCACTGTTAGTATTTTGCCAACCCCTAATATATGCTTAACCGTCATCTTCTAGTCTAAAACTACCTGTATGATGATTGGAGAGGATAGAATCCTATCTCCCCTAAACGAGTAATTAAACAAAAATTTCGCTTTTTTTTATGGATAATCTGCAACTCTGGCAACGTTACCAAGATTGGTTATACTATCACCCTAACCTAGAACTTTATCTCGATGTCAGTCGGATTCCCTTCGATGAGGCTTTTCTCAAAGGTCTAGAAGCAAAATTCGAGCGTGCTTTCCAAGATATGGCAGCTTTAGAACAGGGTGCGATCGCCAATCCCGACGAACAGCGTATGGTCGGCCACTACTGGCTGCGCGCTCCTGAACTCGCTCCTAACCAGGAATTGCGGGCCGAAATCACCGAACCCCTAGCACAGATCAAAGAATTTGTCAAGAAAATTCACTCCGGAGCGATTAAGCCACCCAATCGGTCAAAATTCACCCATATTCTCTGTGTAGGCATCGGGGGGTCTGCTTTGGGTCCCCAATTCGTCGGTTCGGCTCTATCCCCCCTTAATCCCCCCTTAGAGATTGCCTTTATTGATAATACCGACCCCAAAGGCATCGATCGCACCCTAGCCCATTTACCCCTAGCTACCACCCTGGTTATCGTCACCAGTAAATCTGGCGGCACTCCCGAAGCGAGAAACGGAATGTTAGAAGTCCGCAACGCTTACGAAAAACAAGATTTAGACTTTCCGCCACACGCAGTCGCCGTCACTATGCCTGGTAGCCAACTGGACAAATACGCCCAAGATTGGCTAACTCGTTTCCCCATGCAGGATTGGGTCGGTGGTCGTACATCAGAACTATCTGCCGTCGGTCTTCTCCCGGCCGCTTTGCAGGGTATCGACATTGATGAAATGTTAGCCGGGGCCAAAGAAATGGACATCGCCACCCGCGTCCATAACCTGAAAAAAAATCCTAGCGCCCTACTTGCTCTAGCTTGGTATCATGAGGGCAACGGCAAGGGAGAGAAAGATATGGTGATTCTGCCCTACAAAGACAGTCTCTATCTCTTTAGCCGCTATCTGCAACAATTGGTCATGGAGTCCCTCGGTAAAGAAAAAGACCTCGATGGCAATAAGGTGTACCAGGGTATCGCCGTCTATGGTAACAAAGGTTCCACGGACCAACACGCCTACGTCCAACAATTACGCGAAGGGATTCCCAATTTCTTCGCCACTTTTATTGAAGTGTTAAAAGACCGACAAGGAGATTCCATCGAAGTGGAAACCGGCTCCACTGCTGGCGATTTCCTCTCAGGATTACTGCAAGGTACTCGACAAGCTTTATACGAAAATAGTCGTCACTCTATCACTATCACGATCCCAGAGGTCACTCCCCGTCAGGTAGGGGCCTTAATCGCGCTCTACGAAAGGGCCGTTAGTTTCTATGCTAGTTTAGTTAACATTAACGCCTACCATCAACCCGGGGTAGAAGCAGGGAAAAAAGCCGCCGCTTCTATTCTGGATTTACAAAGAAAAATCGTGCAAGTTGTCCGGGAAACGGGAACTTCTCTCGACCTAACCACACTAGCGGCCAAAATCGGCGCTAGTGACCAAGTTGAACCTATCTATAAAATCGTCCGTCATCTCCACGCTAATCAGCGCAGTTTAACTATTACTGGCGATTTAAGCAAACCGGAAACAATCCAAATCTCTGCCCGCTAATCAGTTATCAGTTATCAGTTATCAGTTATCAGTTATCAGATGTAAGTTTTAAGTTAATTAGTTAGTTAGTTATCTTTATCTTTATCCCTGTTTACTGATCACTGAATGTAACCAACCATGGAAATGCTCGAAAACCTGAAAATGGCTTTTTCCGCTTTGATGGGCAATAAACTGCGTAGTGGTCTGACTATGCTGGGAATTGCTATCGGTAACGCCTCCGTCATTGCCCTAGTGGGAGTGGGTGAAGGAGCGCAAAAAGTCGCCCTCGAGCAGTTTGAAGCCCTCGGACCGAATGTTTTATTTGTTTCCACCTCCTCGCGCAATGTCCGGCGGACAATTCCGAATCCCCGGCCCCTCACCTACGAAGATGCTCAAGCGATCGCATCTCAAGTTCCCGCCATTGCCGCCATTTCTCCGGAATTGAGCGGTAAAAAAATCCTATCCTTCGGTAATAGAACCAGTAATAGCCCCCTGATTGGGGTGGGAGCCGAGTACCTAAACGTGCGTAACCGTCAACTATCTAAAGGTAGATTTATTATGGAATCTGACCTGAAACGGGATAATCGCGTGATTGTCTTGGGATCGGAATTAGCCAAAAATCTCTTTGGTAATCGCAATCCCGTCGGCGAAAATCTTCGCATCGGCAATCTTAGTTTTCAAGTTATTGGAGTTTTACAGGCGAAAGGCTCCTTATTTGAGGCTAATCAGGACGATCGAGCCTTAATTCCCCTAACTACCATGTCTAATCAGGTTCAAGGCCGCAGAGCTATCTATGGCATTCCCCTGACTCATATTTCTGTCTTGGCCAAAAACTCTGCCCAAATTAAAGCCGCTCAGTTTCAGATTAGCAACCTGCTGCAAATGCGTCATCAGGTCAGCGATGAGAATTATGTGCAGGTTTTCCCCCAAACCGCAGTCTTAGAAATGGCTAAAGAAACTAACGATAGTTTAACTAGAATGTTAGCCTCGATCGCTAGTATTTCCCTTTTTGTCGGGGGAATCGGTGTCATGAATATTATGCTCGTGTCAGTCACGGAGAGAACCCAAGAAATCGGGTTAAGAAAGGCTTTAGGAGCCAAAGAAGGGGATATAAAAGGTCAATTTCTCATTGAGTCGGTGATTTTAGCCACCACTGGCGGAATTATCGGGATTTTTGTCGGCATTCAAGGAATGTATCTAGCGGGAATTTTTGCCGCTTTAACCACCAGTGTCTCAATCCCTGCGATAATTCTCGCTTTAGGAGTTTCTAGTGCCATCGGTCTAATTTTCGGTGTTGTTCCCGCTCATCGTGCCGCTAAATTAGACCCAATCGTTGCTTTGAGAAGATTATAGTTGCCGAAACTATCCAATCTATCCTACTCGAGTCTGACCAAGACAAAAAAGTGAAACTTGAAATTAAGCAGCAATTTCTTGACTCTCTAAGACGGACTGAAAAGGGAGAAAGGGGGATTTCAGCCGAGGAAGTAGCTTAAAAACTAGGCTTAAATTGGTAATATCCTAACTTGGTAGAATTTACAGCCGAAGCAATCGCTGATTTAGCAGCACTCCCTGCAATTATTCAAGAGCAAATTTTCGGTAAAGTTCGCCTGTTGTCGGACAATTTTGCCAATTTTAGTCCTCAAGCTTTCAGTGCTAATTTGACTGGTCTTTTCAAGCTTCGAGTCGGTGACTATAGAGTTATAGTCATTTCAATTAAAATTGAGAATATCAATCCCAGAGTTTTTAAGGATTTTGTCGGTCTAGACTGTATCACACTTATTTGAAATGACTATACTCGTTAAGACTGCAAGGGAGCGCCAGAGCTGCGGAGCAGGGAGAGGCAGTTTGAGCATTTGTACTAAAAATTTCAATACGCAGTTTAAATTCAGTACAGCTTATCCATCTGGCACAGACAACTCCTGATTAGATAAGCCTTCCCACTTAGAATATCTACCAGACTAAGCCTGAATCCTCCGTAATTTCCCTGTTATTATCATTTTTATCTAGCCGACGGCTGACGGCTGACCGCTTCAAGATCACTGCTCACTAAAATCACCGCGATGTTGGATCAGGTCTGAGGGGCTAAGATTGGAGACGAAATTGCGAAAAGCTTGACGTTCCTCTTCATCCGCATCACGATCAACAGGAATAGAAGCAGAAGCGATCACTTCTTCCATTACCCAGATGGGACTGTTGGTACGCAGGGCAATAGCGATCGCATCACTGGGACGACAATCGATTTCTTTTTTGACTTCGCCGCGCTGGAGACAGAGGACAGCATAAAAAGTATTATCCTGGAGAGAATGGATGATAATCTTTTCTAAATCCATGTCCCAAGCTTTAAAAATATTAGCGATCAAATCGTGGGTAAGGGGACGAGGGGACTTTTGTTGTTCGAGGACGGTGATAATGGCCTTAGCCTGATCTTGTCCGATGTAGATAGGTAGGGCGCGACGCTCGGAACCATCCTTCAGCAGTACAATGGGACTGCGAGTGATAGCGTCTAGGGCAATTCCAGCGACTTTCATTTCGATCATGGCTTATGGCTTCTCCAAGATAGAGATTCAGCTAGGGAAGGAGTGGGAAAGCAACCTGAATAATATAGTGCTTCGTTACACTCACAGTATGCCCTAAGATGGCGGAGATTAGCCTCATCTTTAATGAAAAAAATACATCACCTGCCATCAGGAGGCAGGAGTCAGTTATCAGTTATCAGTCATCAGTTATCAGTTATCAGTTATCAGTTCACTGAGAAAACTCCCCACACCCCACACCCCACACCCCATACCCCACACCCCACTTCCCCACACCCAACTAAATTACTTAATTTGTGCTATGATAATAGTTTTGGGATAAATTTAAATAGGAGCAGACTGTCTGTATGTCTCGTTATAGAGGACCGCGCTTGCGCGTTGTGCGTCGTTTAGGGGAATTACCGGGCCTAACCCGTAAAAATGCCCGTCGTGCCTATGCACCCGGGCAACATGGCCAGGCCCGCAAAAAACGTTCAGAATATGCCATTCGTCTAGAAGAAAAACAAAAACTGCGTTTTAACTACGGTGTCAGCGAAAAACAATTAATTCGCTATGTCCGCAAAGCTCGCCGGGCTACTGGTTCCACCGGTCAGGTACTGCTGCAACTCCTAGAAATGCGTCTGGATAATACCGTTTTCCGTCTCGGTATGGCTGGGACAATTCCGGGGGCGCGACAATTAGTCAATCACGGTCACGTCACCGTTAACGGTAGAGTTGTGGATATTGCCAGTTATCAGTGCCGTCCGGGTGATGTGATTGGAGTTAGAAATCAAGAGCGTTCCCAGGATCTCGTCAAAAGAAATATGGAATACCCCGGTTTAGCCAACCTGCCGAGTCATTTGGAATTTGACAAAAACACCCTCGTGGGCAAAGTGAATGGCGTTGTGGAAAGAGAATGGATTGCCCTCTCGATTAATGAACTGTTAGTAGTGGAATACTACTCTCGGAAAGTCTAGGAAAAAAGCCTTTTCCAGATACCTTGAGGACGCAATTGGCAGCGTCCTTATTTTATTGGTTAAATTTAGTGTTTTTGATTGTACATGGGGCTGGCTAACATCCGACTGCGAATGGCAGAACCTCAACCGGCTCCCCCTACTGATACCTCCCCTGAACGGTTACAGTTAAGAGAGTGGTGCGTTAGCACCCACTTCTAAATGGGATATTATCAACATGAAAAATCAATTATCTCAGCTTTATGAAACAGATTTTAACTTGTGGCTTGAGCAAACCGTAAATCACTTAAAAAAGGGTAATTTAGCAGCCCTCGATTTAGATAACTTAATCGAAGAAATATCCGATATGGGACGTAATAATAGACGGGAGGTATTCAGTCGTTTAAAAGTTCTCTTGATGCACTTACTTAAATGGCAATATCAACCAGAAAAACGGACTAATAGCTGGATAAATACCATTGATGAACAAAGAGAACAATTAGAGCTTATTTTCAGGGATAGTCCTAGCTTAAAACCCTATTTAGCCGATATTTTCGCAGAATGTTATCAAAAAGCAGTGCGAGGGACGGTAAATGAAACTAATTTACCAAAAGAAACTTTTCCGGTTGATTGTCCTTTTACCCAAGAACAGGTTTTAAATTGTGATTATTTTCCTGAAAATAGCTTTTGAACAATGGATATAGCAGTTTTAGGAGAAAATCGCCCTGCTGTCAAGACTGATTTTTTTCTTGCCAAATAGCCAAGGCCATTTGATGAACAAATCGCCAAGGTAGATGGTGCTGACGGGCAATAGCGGCACAATCTTCGTATTCTGGTTGTACGGTAATCGGTTGATTAATTGACTCTTTGTAGGCAACTTTTAGCCGAATTTTACCATAGACAGTATCGATCGATTGTATCTCTCTTTTTAAGATCGATCGCTATTGAATTGTCCTTCTAATGCCTAAAGTTGTGGTTTCCTGAAAGATCATATTTTCGCAAATAGCAATTTTATCCAAGCCACAAATTACTGTCAAAAGTATCCCCAAACGAGATTTTTTCATAGTAATTGCTTGACTAAATACATCCAAAGCCCCCGCTTGTAATAAAGCCTCGCTTAAATAGGCGATCGCTTGCGGATTTAAGTCATCAATTTGAGTTTCTAAAACTGCCACGGTTTCGCTTTCATCTAGCTTTTCTGATTCTTTTTTCCCTAACCAAAGCCGGACAAGATTGGGAATCGGTAAATCTTTTGTCCCTGCTCCTAAACCGACCTTTTCTAACTGCATTTTCGGCGGTTTACCGAAACTTTTAGCTAAAGTTGTCACAATAGCTGCCCCCGTGGCTTTTGTCCAGTCAGCAGTCATCACTTCCCCATCTACCAATCCCGTGGCCGCTAACTGTTCGGCAAAACCTTCGATACTGGCAAAAGCGGGGTGGGACCACTGATCCAAAAGTTGGCGCATTACAGGAATTTCCCAAAAATTGAGCGGTTTTTGACGGTCATCTCGCTGATTCCAGTCCGCTACCACTAGGACTCCCCCCGGCTTAAGAACTCGCAGTAATTCCTGAGCAAAAACGGCTTTGTCCGGCATATGGGGACCGGCTTCAATTGACCAGACCACATCAAAACTCTCGTCGGGAAAAGAAAGGGCTATGGCATCATCGACCAAAAAGCGAGCATTTACATCTGGGGGTGTTAGTTCTTTGGCCCGTGCCACTTGTTTGGGACTAATGGTGACACCGGTAACGGCAAATCCGTAGTCGCGGGCCAGAATGCGACTGCTGCCACCAATACCACAACCGACATCGAGGAGAGTTGCACCGGTGGGTAGTTTATCCAAACCTCCCCAAGAGACCATTTCCGCCACAAAGTCGGCTTTTGCCGCTAGAAAGTCTTTTTTTTCTGGTGGGGAACCGTAGTGACCTAAATGGATGTGTTCGCCCCAATAATATTCTAAAATCCCGTCCTCGGTCCATTGGTCGTAGGAATTGGCCACCGAGTCCGACGATTGGTACTTGCGAGAGGAAACAAAATAGACGACGATAGCGATCGCTAGGAGTAAACCTAAAGATGATGTCAGCAAAAGTATATTCATTAAATGCTGCCGAGCAAACTGATACAAAGCTTAATAACTCTTAAAGATTATACAACCTTGAGGTTCTGCGGTTGAGTGACTTTGGTTCCTCGCCAGAAATTAACTATCCCAGTTGAAAGCGACTGGTAATACAGCAGTTATCTTAATAGTTAAGTAGCTGGTTATAATTAAATTAAAAATGGATTTTAGGTTCGATCCCCCCTGCCCCCCTTGATAAGGGGGGTGCCGATAGGCGGGGGGATCCCCCCTTAATCCCCCCTTGATAAGGGGGGCATCTGACAACTTTTAACGCCTACCTACTTAGATCACTTCTGTAGTATTAAACTTTTATCTGTTTGTCCCTG
>NZ_JBLZRT010000188.1:0-7453 GCF_048564745.1 Microcystis sp. | reverse complement strand
ATCAAAAGCAATATTAGACGCTTGCACAACCCGGTCATCAGGAGTAAACTGGATGTAATTAGTATTTAATACCAGTCGATTAACTGCTTGATGAGTGACGATAACACCCTTGGGTATTCCTGTAGAACCAGAAGTATAAATGACGTAGGCTAAATTATCCGCAGAAACTGTGCTGTTCAGATTCTCCAGACTTGCCTGATTAATTTGTTGCCAATCTTTGTCTAAACAGACAACAATAGCCTGATGATTTGGCAAGAAATTCTGTAAAGATTCGCAGGTTAACAGTATTTTAACCTGGGTATCTTGGAGCATAAAGCTAATGCGTTCTTGGGGATAATCTGGGTCAATAGGAACATAAGCTCCACCGACTTTAAGAATAGCCAATAATCCCACAATCATGTCTAAAGAACGCTCTAGACAAATCCCCACTAATTCATCTGGTTTTACTCCTAATTTTTGCAGATAATGAGCTAATTGATTAGCACGACAATTTAATTCATTGTAGGTTAATTTTTGCTCTGAACATACCACTGCTACCCCGTCGGGTGTGCGTTTTACCTGTTCTTCAAATAATTGATGAATACATTTATCAGAGGGATAATCTGTGTGAGTTTCGTTCCACAATGATAACAATTGATAACGTTCTTCATCAGTTAACATCGATAACTCAAAAATTCCCATATTGGGATTAGCTGCAATCGCAGTTAAGAGATTCTGAAAATGTTGCCCCATTTGGTTAATAGTGGGGGCAGCAAACAAATCCGTACTATAACACCAAACCGCTTCTAAACGATCAGAAACTTCCCAAAAATTTACCTCTAAATCAAATCGCGCTTTAATCTCAACAGATAAAGGCAAACTCTCCATCTTTAAGCCAGATAAACTGGCCTCAGATTGGGGAGTATTTTGCAGTGAGAACATCACCTGTATCAAAGGATTGTGACTTAAATCTCGGTTTAATTGTAATTTTTCTACTAACATTTCAAAAGGCAAATCTTGATGAGCATAAGCTGATAAAGTTGTTTGCTTTACTCGTTCTAATAACTCCAGAAAACTCGGATTTCCCGACATATCACCCCTTAAAGCCAAAGTATTGGCAAAAAAGCCCATTAATTTCTCAATTGCCGAACTATTACGATTAGCGATGGGAGAACCTACCAAAACATCTAATTGACCACTATAACGAGAAATTAGGACAAAAAAAGCCGCCAGTAAAGTCATAAATAGTGTTGCTCCTGACTCCTGACTTAACCTTTTGAGGCGTTGTGTTAAGTCTTGATTCAGGCGAAAAACCTGCCCATCACCCCGGAAACTAGGAATTGGAGGACGGGGATAATCCGTTGGCAATTCTAAAATAGTAGGTGCATCTTGTAACTGTTTTTGCCAGTAATTAAGTTGACGCTCCAAAACTTCACCAGTGAGCCATTGACGTTGCCATACAGCAAAATCGGCGTATTGAATCGATAATTTAGCGAGAGGGGAAGGCAACCCCCGGACAAAGGCCGCATAAAGTTGAGATAATTCACCAAAGAAGATGCTCAAAGACCAACCATCGTAAATAATATGGTGCATCTTCAACAGCAATACATACTCTTGGGAACTGAGTTTAAGTAACTTAAATTGGACTAATGATTCCTTGGCTAGATTAAAGGGTTTTAAGGAGAAAGCAATCGCTATTTCTTGCAGATGTTCTGTTTGTTCATTCTTTGATGAACCTTGTAAATCTTCCAGGGGTAAACTTACGGTTGAAGGGGGAGCAATGCGCTGAATTGGTTGCCCTTCTACCATAGGAAAAGTGGTTCTTAAAATTTCATGACGGCGAATCAGTTCACTGAGACTTTGTTCTAAAGCCAACAGATTGAGGGAGCCTTCTAACCGCAAAGCTTCCAACAGATTATAGGAATGACTATCGGGAGAAAGTTGCTGCAGAAACCAGAGTCGTTGTTGAGCAAAAGAGAGGGGTAAATCCTGATCCCGTGACACGGGAATAATCTCTAAATCAACAGTATTATTTGGGATTTTTGCCGCCCTTAAAAAGTCCAAAATTTCAGGTTTTTTGGCGGCGATTTCTTCTTTAATTTCTGGGGTCATAACCCCTTTGGGAGCCTGAAAACGAAGTTTTTCGCCTTCCAGCCATAGTTTAATCTCTAAACCCTTCAAATACGCTAAAAAATCTCCTACTTTCACTTACCAATTGCCTCCAAAGTTGTTGTTAAATTAGCTCTAAATCACGAAGTTTGCCCTGAGGATGAAAAAGTCCATCAGATTGCTATTGACTAGGATCAATATTTGTCCTTTGCCGTTTTAACTGTCTTGCTAAACTATTGAAATCAGCTAAAACTTTAACTGTTTTTATAATTCACCATCCTCATAATCTTCTAAGGTTTCAGTCATAGCTATTTCTCCCGGTGCAACGGTAAGAACTTCAATAATTTGGGCTAAATTAGCGATAGTTGGGTATTCTAGCAAATTTTGTAAAGACAATTCCACCGAGAAAAGATCGCGGGAACGGGAAATAACCTGAGTTGCTAACAAAGAATGTCCTCCCAATTCAAAGAAATTATCCTTAATCCCAATACGTTCGACTCCCAAAACTTCACTCCAAATTTGAGACATTTGAGTTTCAATCGGGGTACGAGGTGCGAGAAATCCCGTAGCTAAATTGCGTGTAGCTGTATCGGGTGTAGGCAAAGCCAGCCGATCTACTTTACCATTAGGAGTCAAAGGTAGGGTATTAAGCAAAACAAAAGCCTGGGGAACCATATAACTAGGTAGCTTTTGTTGGACAAATTCCCGCACCTGTGGTATCAGCTTCTGGACTAATTTACCATATAAAGGATTATTCGTATAATCAGTCCAGGATTTGGGAATAATCGTCTCATCATCCCAAAAATTGGGGTATGGTTGTTGATCAACTTTACTTATTATCGGTTCTAGGATGGCATTCTGGCGACAGAAAACCACATCGAAAGAACCATCTTGACTACCTTCCCACCAACTGAGATGAACAGTGTAACCTAACTGTTCTCCCAGTTGCCACATTTGCTCAGGATTAATCCCTATCCCGCTATTTTTTGCTAACAATTGCCGCAATTCCCCCACCGTTTTTACCCCGGGAGAATTTTCTAAACAGTCTAAAATTTGTAGTGCCTTTTGTAATCGTTGATTGGGTACATCTCTGATACCTAAATATTCTGGTTGTTCCAGTTTCAGTTTATCTTGTAGTTGCCCTAAAGAAAACCGATCCCGCTGCCAATTTAGCCAAGTAATTGTCGTTTTTTGCCCATCAGTATCCAGATGTAAAGTAACATCATAGCGGAATTGAGTTAACTCATTGTCAGCCTGACCCCGTTTCGGTGCAATCTCTACCCAAGAAATTCGCGGAAAGTGTTGTTTAAGCGTGATAAAGAACTGAGGTGCAATTAACAATTCTTCTTCGGTAGCTACACTTTGATTCACCTGTTTTTGCCATTCTTCAAGGGTTTTATTAGCTTCAGCGCGAGCTAACTGTACCGCGGCGTGGTAAGGCTCTAGTAAGGACAAGCTACGGATATCACCTAGGAAAATCTTACCCTGATCCGCAATCGTCTTGACTGCTCCTGCGATAACTTGTAATAGATAATCCACACTAGGAAAATACTGAACCACAGAGTTAATTACTACTCGATCAAAAGTAGCTTGGGGAATGCCGGTAAAATCATCGGCTGTTCGGTGTAATAATTTTACTTTGCCCTCTAAACCCTCAATTGTGCTACATAAATGTTCTAGGTTATTAATAGTAGCAGCGGAATAATCTGCTCCCCAATATTCCTGACAATGTTTCGCCACACGGAATAGCAATAATCCACTTCCGCAACCAATTTCTAACACTCGTTGCGGTGGTTGATTTCCTAAAATTCGGCTCACTGTCTGATCAACCCATTCCTGCATTTCTGCATCGGGAATAGCTTGTCCGGTATAACTACTATTCCAACCACTAATATTAAAAGTGGGGTCCTCGGTTTGAGGTTGGGGTTTACTGTAGGATTCTTCGTAAATTTTTTGCCAATCACTAACATATTCACTCTGCCATTGAGCAAGCTGTTCCGGCAATACTTGACCCTTGAGAGCCGGAACTAAGTAGGCTACTAAATTAGTATTAAGCTGATCATAATCATGATCACTTGCCTGATCAGCGCGAGCTATCACAACCGCTTCTTGTACTAGGGGATGTTGGCTCAAAACTGCTTCAATTTCCCCTAATTCGAGGCGGAAACCCCTTACTTTAACCTGATTGTCAATTCGTCCCAGATATTCAATTTTTCCATCAGGTAAATAACGAGCTAAATCTCCTGTTTTATACAAACGTTTGCCTTTTAACTGTTCCTTGTTTTCTAAATAGATAAATTTCTCTGCTGTCAATTCTGGGCGATTCAAATAACCTCTGGCTACCCCTGCTCCTCCGATATGTAATTCCCCCGGTACACCGATAGGAACCGGTTGTAAATGCGAGTCTAAAATATAAACCTGCACATGAGGAATTGGCCGACCAATAGTTATTTTTTCATCAACCGGCGTACATTTAGCTACCGTTGCACAAACACTTCCTTCTGTGGGTCCATAACCATTAAAGAAATTTCGTCCCTGGGACCATTTTTTCACCAATTCAGGAGAACAAGCTTCCCCGGCGACAATAATAGTTTGCAGAGAGGAAAGATTTTCCCAAGACAGAACCGCTAAAGCTGATGGCGGTAGAGTAATATGAGTAATCTTATTCTCCCGTAATTGCTTGATTAAGGGTAAACCGGGCATTAAATTTTCTTTACTTGCCAAATAAAGTGTCGCTCCTGCTCCCAAAGCCATCAAAACTTCCCAAATACAGGCATCAAAACTAAAAGAAGCAAACTGAAGCACTCGACTCTGAGAAGACACAGCAAAAGTCTGAATTTGCGCCAGAGCAAGGTTACACAACCCTTGATGTTCAACCATCACCCCTTTAGGTTTACCCGTAGAACCAGAAGTATAAATCACATTAGCTAAATTAGAAGCTGTTACCTTCACCGTCAAATTATCCCAGTTCATTGGTTTAATTTCTGTCCAAATTTCAGCTAAAAATACAGTTTTAGCTTGATGATTTGGGAGTTTATCAATCAGTGAACTTTGGGTTAGTAATAAGGGTACTTGACTATCCTCTAACATAAATTGTAGGCGTTCTTGAGGATATTCTGGGTCAAGGGGGAGATAGGCAGCACCGGCTTTAAGGATGGCTATTAATGCCACAATCATGTCTAAAGAGCGCTCTACACATAAACCGACTATTACCTCGGTTTCTACACCTAAAGAGCGTAAATAGTGAGCTAGTTGATTGGCCCGACTATTTAATTCTGCATAGGTCAACTGTTGATTTTCAAAGACTACTGCTACTCCATCAGGGGTACGCGCTGCTTGTTCCTCAATTAATTGATGAATACACTTGTTATAGGAGTAATCAGCTTTTGTCTCATTCCACTCCTCTAATAGTTGATACTCTTCCTCTGGGTTTAATAAGGGTAGTGAAGCTACTGATTGACGGGGATTTTCCACAATTGCCGCCAACAAAGTCTTAAAATGAGTCATCAGGCGGACAATAGTTTCAGCATCAAATAAATCCCTGTTATAAGAGCAAAAACCGCCCAATCCTTCGGCTGCATCCCAGAGGTAAACTTCTAAGTCAACCCTAACTGAATCAAGTCCCGATGGTATCTCCTCAATGTTTACTCCGGGTAAATCCCAGGGAGAACTAGGAGCATTCTGAAGGGCAAAAACTATCTGTGTTAAAGGATTACGATCTAAATGACGCTCAATTTGCAATTTTTCGACTAACATCTCGAAGGGTAAATCTTGATGGTCGTAAGCGTTTTGAGTAGTTTGTCTGACTTGCGCGAGAAAATCTTCAAAGGTCGGGTCTTGAGATAAATTAAATCTTAACACTAAAGTATTGACAAAAAAGCCAATTAACCCTTCAATTTCGGTGCGGTTACGGTTAGCAATTGGTGAACCAATTACCACATCTGTTTGTTGACTATAACGAGATAGTAACACAGCAAAACCCGCTAGTAATGTCATAAAGAGAGTGCTACCGGACTCTTGACTAAGTTTTTTCAGTTGTTGCGTTAGTTGACTATCTAGTTGCAGTCGCTCCGTCCCACCGCGAAAACTTTGGATTGCTGGCCGGGGACGGTCTGTGGGAAGTTGGTGTAGTAGGGGAACCCCGGTTAATTGTTGCTTCCAGTAGCTTAATTGACGGTCTAATACTTCATTAGTTAACCACTGACGCTGCCACACGGCAAAGTCAGCATACTGTATTGATAAATCAGATAAATCTGCTTTTGTCCCGGTGCAGAAACTTCGATAATAGACCGATAATTCGTCGATTAAAACACCTATTGACCAACCATCCGCCGCAATATGATGAATAGCTAATAATAGTACATATTCCTCTGTCTTGACTTGCCATAATTTGACTCGTAATACTGAACCTGATTCGAGATCAAAGGGTTCGGATGCTGCTGCTAATAACAGGTTTTTTACCTGTTGCTCAGAATGACTGAGGTTTTGCAGATTGACAACTGGTAAGGTGAAGGTTACATTAGGATCGATCGCTTGTATTGGTTTGTTATCTTTGAGTTTAAATTGAGTCCGTAGGGGTTCATGGCGTTGAATAATTGCCTGGAAAGCTTTTTCTAAGGCTTTAACATTGAGATTTCCGCGCAAACGCATCGTTAAATCAATAGTATAAGCCCCACTTTCTCCTTCTAATTGATTCACAAACCAGAGACGTTCCTGGGCCCAGGATAGGGGAATATCATCCTCTCGATTAACGGGGACAATTGATGGTAGCTTTAACCCTAAACCTGTTTGCAGTTCTTTTAAAATTACCGCACTTAACTGAGCAATGGTTGGGGATTCAAACAGATAACGCAAGGGAACAACAATCTCAAAGGTTTCCTGTAATCGAGAAATAACTTGAGTTGCCAACAGAGAATGTCCACCTAATTCAAAGAAATTATCCTCATTACTGACTCGTTTTAATTTCAGTACCTCAGCCCAAATCTGCGCCATTTTTTCTTCAATGGGGTTACGGGGAGCTATATATTCACCTTGGCTCTGTAAATCGGGAACAGGTAAAGCACGGCGGTCTATTTTGCCATTGGGAGTTAAGGGGAAAGTATCAAGAAGGACAAACGCAGTTGGAACCATATAATCAGGTAATTTTGCTCGCAAAAATTGCCGTATTTCGTTAATTGTCAGGTTGATTTCGGGTTGCGGTACAACGTAAGCAACTAAGCGTTTATCCCCGGGATTATCTTCACGAACAATCACACAAGAAGACTGTACCGCCTGATTTTGACTAAGTACAGCCTCAATTTCTCCCAATTCAATACGGAAGCCGCGAATTTTTACTTGATTGTCAATCCGTCCTAAATATTCAATA
>NZ_JBLZRT010000187.1:0-4068 GCF_048564745.1 Microcystis sp. | reverse complement strand
GCCCCCCTTGATAAGGGGGGTGCCGATAGGCGGGGGGATCCCCCCTTAATCCCCCCTTGATAAGGGGGGCATCTGACAACTTTTAACGCCTACCTACTTAGATCACTTCTGTAGTATTAAACTTTTATCTGTTTGTCCCTGTGGAATTGCCCTCAATCCATTCGTAAAAAACCATAGATTCCGGGGAACAACGGCTGCATCCTCCGCATTTTTCTAGGGAAATCAGGCGAATTCGCCCTTTTTTCAGCAAGCGATCGAGCATAGGACTTAAGGCATCCGCTGACATCCGAAAGTGTGTGGATAAGTCAGACAGAGATGCTTTCTTATTTTTGACAAGATAAGCCTGTATATCGGTTAAAATCATGGTTTATAAGCGAAAAAATTGATAAAAATTGCTTGATTGCGGTGGGTTACGGCGAATCTAAATAATTTGTTAGTTGCCTAGCTTTTTGTCGCCTAACCCACCCTACTTTTAAATTGCCGGACGATTGATTTTTCGGGGACGGAGATTTTTTAAGATGAATAAAACCCCGACTACGGTTAAACCCATCAAGACTATCCAAAAGAGAGAAAATCCCGGATGTCGAGAAAAAGTGGCGATTTGATAGAAGGAAGTGGCAACAATATAGGCCATTCCTGTGGTCCAGAAGGCAATAAAAGCAGTCCAACCGGCATTAGTTTCGCGATATACTGCCGATGTGGCCGAAACACAGGGAAAATAGAGCAGAACAAACAATAGATAGGCAAAAGCACCCGCTTGACCATCAAATCTTTTCACCATTGCGCCAAAGATTCCTAAATCTACCTCTTGCTTCTCGGCAGCCGTTTTTTGATCTTGCAGATCACCAATATTTAAACCCAAGGGATCAAGTAATTGATTGGGTAATTGCGCTAAATTGGCGGGAATAGTGGCGATAGCTTCCTGAATTTGCCCCCAAAAGTCGAATTTTACCTGTGCTGCCCCCTTATTCGGGTTATCTTCCCCCGCTAGTTGGCTGTAAATTGAGTTTAATGTGCCTACCATCGCTTCTTTGGCAAAAACTCCCGTAAAAATGCCCACCGTTGCCGGCCAATTTTGCTGCTCTAGTCCCATGGGTGAGAAAATAGGAGTTACAGCTTTACTGGTGGCACTTAAAACCGATCGCTCGCTGTCTTGATTACCAAAAGAACCATCAAAACTGAGGGAGTTGAGTAGTCCCAAAATCATCACCATTAAAACGATAACTCGTCCAGCTTTCCATAAAAACGCTTGCAGACGTTCCCAAGTGCGAATTAAAACCCCTTTCAGACGCGGTAGATGATAGGGAGGCAATTCCATAATAAAGTGACTGACTTCTCCCTTGAGTAGGGTTTTTTTCATCACCAATCCCGTCAAAATAGCGGCGAGAATTCCTAAGATATAAAGACCAAAAACGATGTTTTGACCACCTATGGGGAAAAAAGCTGCGGCAAATAGGGCATAAACAGGTAATCTGGCCCCACAGGACATAAAAGGGTTCATCATAATCGTCATTAAACGATCGCGGGAATTTTCTAGGGTCCTGGTGGCCATAATTGCCGGTACACTGCAACCAAATCCCACTAGCATGGGGACAAAGGATTTACCCGGCAATCCCACCAAACGCATCAATCGGTCCATGACGAAGGCTGCCCGGGCCATATAGCCGGAATCCTCTAAAATTGACAAAAAGAGGAACATAAAGCCAATTACGGGGATAAAAGTGGCGACGGTTTGCACACCTCCCCCCGCCCCATCAGCGAGCAGAGCAATTAGCCAACCCGGGGTATGGATTGTTTGTAAAACTTGGGACAAACCATCGACAAAGATAGTCTGGGCAGTTAAATCGAAGAAATCGATAAAGGCAGCACTAACATTGATGGTAAATAAGAACATTAGGTACATTACGCCCAAAAATATCGGAATTCCTAACCAGCGATCGAGAACAATCCGATCGAGGCGGTCGGACATGGTATCATTTATCTGTCCAGTCCGTTGAGTGGCTCCCTGAGTAACTTGTTGAATAAAGCCATAACGAGTATCAGCAATTAAAATATCAAGGTCTTCCCCTAAAACTTGGTGTATTTGTCGTCTATGCTTGACGATAATGCTTAATAGTTCCTGGGAGCGCAATTCTGGGGCGATGCGATCCTCGTATTGCAGTAGATTTAAAGCAGTCCATCTTGGCTCAACGATCCTTTTACTGCTATGGTCGTTAATGTAGGCAACAATCTCGCTCAGAGCTTCCTCAATTACCGCAGGATAAGCCACATAAGCGGCAGTATGGCTAATATCATCGACTAATTCCCCAATTTTTTGCTTTAATTCTCCGATTCCCTCCCCTTTAACCGCACTAATCGGGACGACAATTGCATCCATGCGAACGCTTAAGAGTTGCGGATTAACCACAATACCCCTAGTTTTGGCCACATCCATCATATTCAGGGCAATCAACATCGGTAAACGCATCTCCATGATTTGGGTAGTCAGGTAGAGATTACGCTCTAAATTGGCAGCATCGACGATATTAATCACTAAATCCGCTTCTCCTGACAGTAGATAGTCCCTAGCGACTAATTCATCCATTCCTGTCTCCCCTTCTTCCACATCAAGGGAATAGACTCCGGGTAAATCCACAAGGGTGATATCTTCCCCGTTAACTTGAAATTGTCCCTCTTTGCGATCGACTGTTACTCCCGGCCAGTTGCCGGTCCGTTGATTGGACCGGGTGAGAGCATTAAAAAGGGTAGTTTTGCCACAGTTAGGATTGCCAATTAAGGCGATAATCGGTTTGACCATAATTTAGGATATTGAGTGATGAATAGGCTTAGATGATTAAATTTAGCTTTTTGGGTCTATTTCTTCGACGATTAAAGTGTCTGCCTCCTGTTTACGCAGACTGAGATGAAATCCCCGCACTCGAATCTCGACGGGATCCCCCAAAGGTGCGACGCGAATAACGGTAAACTCTGTCCCCGGAGTTAATCCCATTGATAACAATTTTCCTTTGTATCCGCGCAATGTTCGGTCATAACCGACGACTTTACCCGCTTTTCCTATGGGTATCTCCCGCAGAAATGTTCTTACTTCAGGTAGGTCTTTTTTGGGTTCCAGTTTTTTCGGTTGAATGTCACTAACGAGGATTTTTTCGGCCATTTCCGCCCCGATACCGATACGATTGTCTTGAATGCCAATTAAAACTGATCCCCTCGGTTGGGAGCTAATTACCTGTAATTGAATGCCGGGGTTTAATCCCATACCTAGGAGTCGATTGATCCCTCCTGTCCCCTGAAATCCCACTAACCAGACGGTTTTTCCCATTTCCACTTGTGCTAAAGGATAAGTGGCAGCAAAGTCATTACCCGTGGGAGTGACATTATCTAATTCTGTCTTTTTACCACCCCAAGGGGAAAATTGGGCTTTATTTGGCGATTTTTCTGGTTTTTCTGGGGCATTAGGTCTAATTTTATCGTCCATGCTTTTCTTATCTCCAAAGGTAATGAAGGTCTTTCATTTAAGAGTGATAATAATTCCTTAATAGCTCATCGAGTTTACTGAAGTAGCCAAAGGGTGAGAACTGCACTACTGTCAGCCTCAGTCAACGGTTTTGAAACTGTCTAAGACTTGCGATCGCTAAAAATAAATGCTAATTATTCTCAATTACCAGTGTAATCCCAAAGGGGAGACAGAAAAGAAAATTTTTTCTTTAAAAAAGTCACCGGTCTCTGATCCATGGCGATCGCTGAGAGACGAAAATCTTCATTAATGCCGAAAATTTGTTAGTTACCTTGTACTAAATTCGCTACAATGCGAAAAGGTATATTTATACTACAAACTTAATGATCAGCTAATATGATTGACGAATTTGAAAGAGAAGGTTACTGGTGGCTCCCTGAACACCCAGAAAAACGAGTAATTGGTAAACTTTCCCGGTTCTTCCGAACTTACCATGTAAAATCAACTAGCAAAATGCCAATTTAATAAACATCTAAGACTAAAGTTTTTAAAGTTTCTAAATCCATAGCCTCTCCTTTTAATCACCTTCAGTTTATTATTAATTCCTTCCACTG
>NZ_JBLZRT010000186.1:0-4560 GCF_048564745.1 Microcystis sp. | reverse complement strand
CAGATTCTCATAGTTTTCAAGGATGGTGGAGACAGGAAGGAATATTAAGTTCTATACCTGAGATTAAGGGATGGGTTAGTCCTCGGTTAAATATCCGATTTGAATTGACAGAAAAGGAGTTAGAAATTTATAGTTTAGATGGTCAGAAATTTTTAACTTCTATTGAGTTATCTCAAAAAGCAGAACAAGCAAGTTTACAATTAGAACAAGAGCGTCTTAAAGCTGAACAAGCAAGTTTACAGTTAGAACAAGAGCGTCTTAAAGCTGAACGTTTAGCTGAATATATCCGTTCTCTGGGAATTGATCCCGATACTTTATCATGACATAATTGATGGGTTGTGGTAAATACTAATTAACTGGTAAACTGCCTAATTTATCGTCATTGAACCTAGTCTAGGGCTATACTTAAACTATGTAATCACTAAAAAAAAACAAATCTATGAAAGCTTGGGCAAAATCTCTAGAAAAACCAGCAGTGGAATTTTCTGAAACCCAATTAACCTTATTATCGGGGAAAATTCCCGAGGGATTGCGGGGGAGTCTCTATCGCAATGGTCCAGGGAGATTAGAAAGAGGTAAGCAAAAAGTTGGTCATTGGTTTGACGGAGATGGGGCAGTTTTAGCTGTACATTTTCATGATAAGGGAGCCAGTGCCACCTATCGTTATGTTCAGACTGCCGGTTATCAGCAAGAAAGCGCCGCTAATCAATATTTATTTCCTAATTATGGCATGAATGCCCCCGGCTTCTTTTGGAATAATTGGGGAAAAGAGGTAAAAAATGCCGCTAATACCTCGGTGTTAGCTTTGCCCGATAAATTATTAGCTCTCTGGGAAGGGGGTTTTCCCCATAAATTAGATTTACAATCTTTAGAAACCCTAGGTTTAGATAATTTATCTAGGTTACAAGCAAAGGAAACTTTTTCCGCTCATCCTAAGCTAGATTTATCCAGAGGAGAGATTTTTAATTTCGGGGTGACAATCAGTGCTAAAGTTAGCTTAAATCTCTATAAGTCTGACTCCACTGGTGAAATTATCCAGAAAAACACTTTTGATTTAGATAGATTATCTCTGCTGCATGACTTTGTTTTAGCAGGACAGTATCTCGTCTTTTTTGTCCCACCAATAAAAGCGGATAAATTATCGATACTGTTGGGATTTAAAACTTTTAGTGATGCCATGCAGTGGCAGCCAGAATTAGGAACAAGAATACTAATTTTTGAGCGAGATTCTCTGCAATTAGTCAGCCAAGGTGTTACGAATTCCTGGTTTCAATGGCACTTTGCTAATGGTTGTGTAAATGACCAAGGCAATCTTGAAATTGTTTTTATCCGTTATGATGACTTTAAGACTAATCAATTTTTAAAAGAAGTTGCCACGGGTGAAACCGAAACCTTAGCCATTGGAAAATTAGCAAGTATCACCATCAATCCCCTATCAGCAAAGGTAATTAATCAGGAAATTCTCTCGGATTTAAGCTGTGATTTTCCCGTGGTTTCCCCGCAACTGGTGGGGCAAAAATGGCAAAATACTTTTTTAGCTGTCCATCGTCCCGATAGCGATATTCGTCGGGAAATTATCGGACTTCCCGCTTGTTATAATCACTACACAGGTAAGTTAACTATCGCTTATCTAGAAAATAACTGTTATGGCAGTGAAGCGATTTTTGTCTCCGATGGTTTATCTCCAGAAACGGGATGGTTAATCGTCGTGGTTTACGACGGCAATAATCACAGCAGCCAAGTGAGAATCTATGATAGTCAGCAGCTAGAAAAAGAACCCCTTTGCTGTCTGCAATTACCCAGTGTTATCCCTCCGGGGTTTCACGGTACTTGGCAAGAAAAATCAGAAAAAGGTGCAGAAGCAATCTCAACTTAGAAAAGGGGTTTCTATTTAGAAAACGGGTTTCTTTGAGAAACTCGTTTTCTGGACTTGTGAGAGAGAAGCTTTATTCGATTTCTCTAGGGTTGAAGATTTAATCAATTGGTTATACCATTTCTCTAAATGAAAACTACACATCGAATTTAAGTCACCCTTTTTAAGGGGGATTTAGGGGGATTAAACTTCTGTAGTCAGACTTTGGAGAATTGGTATTAAATACTTTAACTGCTTAGTTCTTATGTTAGCGATCGCCTTCTGACAACAACCCACTAAAATTGTCATAATGAAACAAACAACCGCTAATTATGATGAACCCTGGAAAGAAGCATTAAGCGAGTATTTTGAAGCGTTTTTATGCTTATTTTTTCCCGAAGTTCACCAATTGATTGATTGGACAAAAATTCCCGAATCCCTAGAAAAAGAACTGAAACGGATTACCGCTTCAGCAAAGACCAAAAAACGTTTCGCTGACAAACTCTATAAAGTCTGGTTACTCAGTGGTGAAGAAGTCTGGATTTTGATTCATATTGAAATTCAAAGTCAATACGAAGAAAATTTCCCTCAGAGGATGTATATTTATAACTATCGGGCTTTCGATTTGTATCAGAAACCGTTTATCAGTCTCGCTATATTAGGAGATGAACGAGTAAATTGGCGACCAGATTCCTATAATTATACTATCGCTGGCTGTGAAGTGAGTCTGAAATTCCCAACGGTTAAATTACTGGACTATGAGGAAAGATGGTCAGAACTAGAAACAAGCAGCAATCCCTTTGCTATAATAGTCATGGCACACCTGAAAACAAAAGCAACTACTGGGAAGCTGCCAGAACGGGAACAGTGGAAGTGGAAGTTAATCAGGGGATTATATGAAAAGGAGTTCGAGAGGGAACAGATAATTAAACTGTTTGAAATCATCGACAATATGATGACCTTATCCCCTGAATTACAGTCAAGTTTAGAGAGTAAAATCAAACAATTTGAGGAGGAAAGAACCATGCCTTTAATAAGTAATATGGAGTTACGAGGAAGGAAAATTGGTGAGGAAATTGGGGAGTTACGAGGAATAGAACGCGGTAAGGAAATTGGAGCGTTAGAAAATGCTCGTGATTTTGTGAAAAAAGTTTTGGAAAACCGACTAGGCGATATCCCTGGAGATATTGGACAATGTCTCAATGATGCTTCAGTTATTTCGGTTTTAGAAGAGATGTTAAAAGCCGCACTTATAGTAAATTCTTTTGAGGAGTGTAGGAAGTCTTTTAGTATCATCATAAATAAGTAGTGTGGGTAATAACTACCTTACTTAGTAAACTGTTTGAAATCATCGACAATATGATGACTTTATCCCCTGAATTGCATTCAAGTTTAGAAAGTAAAATCAAACAATTTGAGGAGGAAAGAACCATGCCTTTAATGAGTAATATGGAGTTACGAGGAATGGAACGCGGTAAGGAAATTGGCGCGTTAGAAAAAAGCCGCGATGCTATAAAAACAGTTTTAACTGTGCGGTTTGGACAGATTTCTTCAGAAATTGAAGAGATAATCGGCAAAATGACTAACCCTACTATCTTAGAAGAGCTACTAAAATTAGCAGCTACCGCTCATTCTCTCGCAGAATTTAAGCAGTCTTTGGCAAAAATTCAATCCTAGAACTTCTTTAGAAAACGGTTTTCTGCGAGAAACTATTTAGAAAACGGGTTTCTTTGAGAAACCCGTTTTCTTGTTGTAATATTAATTTCTGTTACAGAGGTCTTGAAAAATTGGGGATTGTTTGCATAAAATAGCCCCAGTCATCCTTTGCGTTCAATGTCATGAATTCTACCCTGTTGGCGCTTCTTCCTGCTGTTTACGATATTTTGTTCGATTTTGCTCAATCTGATGGGTTTTGGGCAAATTTAGAAACTGCTTTTGGCACAAACTTATGATGTGGTTAAAGCGACGCAATTACGACAGCAGTGGCAAAGTCGAGATTTTAGTCAACTTCCCCCTATTACAGTTAAAAACTTTGGCAATTCAGGGATTTTCGGCGCATATTCCAGCAGTATTAATAAGATTTATATCTCTCAAGCGCTGATTGATTCGGGGGACGCTACCACCCTCAGCGCGGTGTTATTAGAAGAAATTGGGCATTTTATCGACGCGCAAATCAACAGCAGCGATACCCCGGGGGATGAGGGGCAGTTATTTTCGGCGCTGGTGCGGGGGGAAGTGCTGACAAAGGAGCAAATCGCGGCGATACGAGAGGAAAATGACGCGGCGACTATTACGGTTGATGGGCAAGCGATTAGTGTGGAAATGGCATCCATCCCCAAAATCACCATCGCCCCCGGCACCAACCCCCTAGAAGGGGGAACCGTCGGCACCTTTATCATCACCCTAGACACCGCCGCGCCAACGGGTGGGTTAGTGGTCAACTTCAACACCACTGGCAGTACCGCCACCCTTGCCACCGACTATTCCTTCACTGCCGGCACAAATATCACGGCGGTGACAGCCAACACCTTCACCATCGCCGCCGGAGCCACCACCGCCACCCTCAATAGATCTCTTGCAAAAGTAATCAAGATATATCCTTTTGTCGGTAACGAAGTTCGTAATTGTAGATACCAGCAATCAAATTCAATCTCAGACCAAATCGCCGTCTGCGATTTCTGTATCTTGATGAAAGTATCCGAAATATT
>NZ_JBLZRT010000185.1:0-13756 GCF_048564745.1 Microcystis sp. | reverse complement strand
TTCTTCTATAGATAGTTTAGGTTTCGGTCCCCTTTTAGATGGCTTCGGCGTGAGCTCAGCGTTCGACCGAGCGTTCGACTGAGCTCACGCCGAAGTCTCACGCCGAGGTCCGAACGCTGAATTAGAGTCGGCTTCAACACTTTTTACTGATTCTACCATCTTTCTATATGTTTGTTTATACACACCGAAACGGCGTTTGAATTGTTCATCTGATAAGTTTTGATAATCCATATTTTTGCTAATAAACATAGCAAAATTATAGATGATTTCCTGACCTAAGATCACATTTTATTCTTTTTTCCACTTCCATCTAAAAATCGATAAAAAAGCAAGATGTTCTATTATACCATAAAAAAATTATGCAAGAGGTCTAATTAGCAGCCCCAATCAAAATAAAGGGCGACCAAAAATAAGGATGGCTTTTAATTTGACTCAGTTTGGCCTGTCGCATGGCTTCACTTTTAGTCATGCCATTCTTGAGATTTTGATAAAATTGGGTCATAATTTCCGCACTGGTATTATCTTCAGCATCCCAAAGACTGGCTATTACTGATTTAGCACCGGCTCTTTCTAAGACGTAAGCAAGTCCCGATATTTCCTGACCGTCTGCGTTGGCTTCCTTGGCGGTTTGACAGGCACTCAGGGTGATTAATTCGGTATTTTTTAAGCCTAATAATGCGGCATCGGCGATGTTATATTGCTCTTTATTGGCGAAAAGAATAGTATTAGCTTGCATATCCAAATTAGGACAGCCAGCACGCTTAAAACAGCCATGAGTTCCTAAGTGTAAAATCGGAAAGCGAAAGGCTTGTTTTTTGAATATATCTAGAGTTGCGTTTGTACCGAGATATTTTTCACTTCCCGGAAAGATTTTGCTGATAGTTTCTGCTTCTATTTCTGTGCCTTTAAGTTCTTCTTGGGTGGGTTTAGGGTTAGCAAATGCTAGACCTTGTAAAGGTTTTCTTTCGGTCGCGGGAGGGGTAGATGTGGAGATACGAGTTAAATAATAAATCGGATATTTTTCTAGGAGAACTTGGTCATTTTTCTTATCGTAGAGAGTTTCAAAGGGAATATAGCGCAGTTGTCCGGTAGCGATGATGGCGATATTTTTCGGGGAACTGGTGGCGATTTGGGACTCAATGGGACGGATTAAAATCTCGTATAATTTACTACCAGTAACGAGGTAGTCGGCATTTTTATAGTCGGCTAATTGGTTGTGGTATTGACTGACAAGTTGATTAAAATCATCGCGTTTTGTATCACTTTGAATAACGATTAATTTTTCTCTAGTAACGAGAAATAGAGCGACTTTATCGCGCAGGGGAACGGGTTGAATAACGAGGGTATCAGGAGCGATATTTTTCTGGAGTTGGGTGATGTCGGTGGGTTTACTTTCAAAAAGTTCAGCAATTTCGGGATATTTATCTCCGATAGTTTCCGCATTTTTATACACTTTCTCCTCGAATTGTCGGATCTGTTGTGCCAGTTCTTGGGAGTATTTATCCTGTAGTTGTCGGCGCATTCCTTCGAGTTGTTGATTGTCGGTGTTCCAGTTATCAAGTGCTTTTTGTGCATCGGGATCAGCAACTTTGGCATTAATCAGGCGATTGTAATCGGCAAGATCGGCAGTAGTGGCGAGGTTAAGCCATTCAAAAGCTTTTTCGGGTTGGTTTTGTTGGATTAGGACTTCGGCGAGGGTGATAACGGTTCTTTCGTTAGAGGCTAAAAAATCCTTGCGATCGTCGCGCAATAATCCCCCACGCATATCTAGATAAATGTTTAGAGATGCTTCTAGGTTTGTTATAGCTTCCGCGGGCTGTTTGTTATCTCGGTAAGCTACGCCAAGATTGTTGAGGCTGAGAGCTTCTCCAGCGCGATCGCCGATCTCGCGGGCGATAGTTAATTGCTGTTGAAGGTACTCGATCGCCTTTTGGTACTGTCCGAGGGAACTGTAAGCGATTCCTAAACTGCCTAAAGAATTGGCTTCCCCTTGGCGATCTCCGATTTCCTTGGCGATAGTTAATTGCTGTTGAAGGTACTCGATCGCCTTTTGGTACTGTCCGAGGGAACGGTAAGCGTTTCCTAAATTGCCTAAAGAATCGGCTTCCCCTTTTAGATCGCCTATTTCCCTCGCAATGTCTAAAGTCTGTTTAAGGTAATCGATCGCTTTTTCGTACTCTCCGAGGAAGTAGTGAGCAACTCCTAAATTGTTTAAAGAAGACCCTTCCTCTTGGCGAAGGCCTATATCCCTCGCCATGGCTAAAGACTCCCGGTGGTAATCGATCGCTTTTTGATACTGTCCGAGGGATTGGTAAGCATTTCCTAAATTGCCTAAAGATCTGGCTTTACTTCCTTGATCGCCTATTTTCTTCGCAATGTCTAAAGACTTCTGGTGGTCATCGATCGCTTTTTGATACTGTCCGAGGGATTGGTAAACGTTTCCTGAATTGCCTAAAGAATCGGCTTGCACTTTTAGATCGCCGATTTTCTCAGCGATTTCTAAAGACTGCTGGTGGTAATTGATAGCTTTTTGGTACTGTCCTAGTAAGTGGTAATCAACTCCTAAATTGTTTAAAGAACTGGCTTCCCCAGAACGATCATCTAACTCCCTCGTGATGTCTAAAGACTGCTGATGGTAATTGATCGCTTTTTGATACTCTCCACGCGATTGGTAAGCGTTTCCTAAATTGTTTAAAGAGGCCGCTTCCCCCTGTCGATCTTTAATCTCCCTCCTGATGTTTAAAGACTGCTGATGGTAATCGATCGCTGTTTGATACTCTCCACGCGATTGGTAAGCGTTTCCTAAATTGTTTAAAGAATTGGCTTCTCCTTGGCGATTAACTATCTCCCTGTTAATGACTAAAGACTTTTCGTGGAGATCGATCGCTTTTTGATATTGTCCGAGGGAAAGATAAGCACTTCCTAAATTGTCTAAAGAAGCCGCTTCTCCTTGGCGATTTTTGATTTCTTGATAAATTTTTAAGGCTTTTTCCCACGATTGCAAGGCTTCTCGAAACTGACTTATTTCATATTGTTGAACGCCTTGCTCGAAAAGCTTATCCGCTTCTTTTCGCTGTTTTTCTGCTTCCATTAATACTAAGAGTTTTTCAGCACTTTTTTCTAAATCAGCATCCTTAATTTCTTTTGCGATGGTTAAAGTCTGCTGAAAAAATTCTATGCTCTCCTTAAATTCTCCTAACTCATAGTAAGCCCCACCGAGATATAAAAAGGCGAGGGCTTCTACACGACGTTCTTTTGACTCTTGTGCTATTTTAACCGCATTTTCTAAAACAGAAATAGCTTGACGGTATTGACCGTCGTTAACATAGGCATTGCCTAAATTAGCGGTAGATTTAGCTTCTCCTGAAAGGTCTTTAATTTGCCGGTAGGCTATCACCGCCTGTTGACAGGATTGAATCGCCAATTTTACTTGATTATTATCAAGATTCTGGCGACATAATTGCAAAAGTTGATCCGCTTCTGCTTTCCTCGCATCCGTATTTTGCGCTATTACCGCAGGGACGAGAGAGGAGAGTTTCCCGTTAACAACTGGTAGGGTGACGGTAGCCACCAGAGAAAGAGTAAGTAAGGCGTAAAATTTGGGATTCATAGTTATTTCCGCTATCAGTTATTAGTTAATACACCTCATCATGAGTTCCAATGTTAATCAAAACTATCCTATCTGTTTGAGTTTTTTCGTCTCGTTCTAAATAGAAAATGATGCGGCAATCATAACTACAGGAACAAGCTCTCAATTCCTGATATTCTCCCCTGACTCGATTAACATTTCTTGCTGTTCCCTGGGTAAGCGTAGGCTGCTGCCAAAGAAGCCATGTCAGGAGGCGACTTAGAATAAGCCAGAAGATTTTGCGGTCGGGAAAGTGCGCTTTCTAGCAACCCCTCATCTCGAATACCCTCTAATCCACCATGCTCGGCTATTTGGCGGTGATGAATCGCGAGAGCTACCCCATCAGCTATCCAGATTAGCTGGTTCATGAGCCTAAGTTGCCAGCTTTCTCAAAATATTCCAGTCTTCGCGCATCACTTCCTCCGCCACTTCCATTTGCTGGACAAATTCGGGGTCGTAGGGTGTAAGCTCAAAGCCATTCGGCGTTTCCAAGACGTAGAGCATATCGCCTTTACTAAGGCGCAGCTTCTCCACCAACTCTTTCGGGAAAATCACCCCCATAGAGTTCCCTACCGTTGTGACTTTTAACTTAATCATCATTTTTTGACTGAGTAAATATATCAATTATAGCACCTCCCATATTTCCTGAATTTCTCACATCACTTAACAATTTAGTATTAACTTTCCGAACCATTGTCTAATCTCTTGTTTTTCACTCTCTTCCAACGGAAAATCAATATTTTTGAATTGTTCGGCCGTTCTCTGTTTGACTGCTAAAATCTCAATCCCTACAATCCTATGCGTCTCATCGTAATCATAGACAATCCCCAGCGCTACTTCCTCAGAATCAATAACCTTTCCCTCAAAACGACGAATATAAGCGGCATTAGCGGCTTGATCATAGTCTATTTTCATAGTTTCCCCTTTAATCGGCGTTCAAAATGGACAGTTACCAAAAGATTATAATTACTAAGTAGGTAGGCGTTAAAAATTATCAGAAACCCCCCTTATCAAGGGGAGCATGGGGGATCGCCACCCCCCTTATCAAGGGGAGCATGGGGGACCGGCACCCCCCTTATCAAGGGGGGCAGGGGGGATCGAACCTAAAATCCATTTTTAATTTAATTATAACCAGCTACTTATATTGTTCACATCAAACAAAAATACCCATGAAAAATAGACAAGAATACCTCAACGCCCTAGTCAACTTTGACCAACCCTTATCAACTATCCTCCCTATCCTAAAAACCTTTCCTTGGGACAGTAGCGAAGCAATTATCACCCTAAAAAAAGAGCATCTGATCGATATTCTCGATCGCTATCTCAATAACGCTCTATCTGCCACCGACCTAGAAAACTGGGCCGATGCCATCGAATGCAGAGAAGATATCGCCTATAAAACAGATGAGGAAAATCTCATCAATGACATCATCTTTGACCTCGCTAATCCGACCTTAAATGATCCACTATCACCAAAAATGATCGAACAATACATCAGCCAACTTTCCCATTTAAAGTCTTCCTTAATTGCCTAAAAAATAGACCTCTCTTTTGTAAATTTTAATGGGGGTTTACTTGAATCTCAATTTTGTCCGAGGGGTTAAATTTAATTTCCTCGACAACGTAGGAACTCTTACTCGCTACCCCCTCGATACCTCTTATTTCTAGAGAATCTAGCGAGGTTAAAGTTACTTCTGCTTTTCCTTCATTAACATCAATAATTTTAAAGTTCTGTAAAGGTTCCTGCCAGCGTTGTCTATTCTGGTTTGGATTGCTTGATCCCCCTTCCCCACGAATAACAAGCGTTCCGCTTTTGATAATAACCTTCCCTTGAAACTCTATCTGTTTGATCTCTTTCATTGCCACTTCTTTTGTTTTTGATTCTCTCCCTAAAGCGATCTTTTTTGCTTGGGAATCGAACTTGATTAATCTCCCAGATAGAGAAGTGCCATTTTTTAAAGATACTTTTGTATCATCCGGCATGAATACGGGAATTTTCTTGACGGGAGATCGATCGCCGGTGGCTGGTAGATGATAGCCAGCAAGAGAGGCGATAAAAACTAGGCTAGTTGCGGTTATTATTGGGTAGAGTTTTTTCATCTTTACCTTGCCTGAATGATCGGGATTTAGTTGGTTCTGTTTTCGATCTTGGATGCGGTGGGTTAGGAGTAACAGTAACCCAACCTGCGGTTTTTGTCAATATATTTTTACTTTCCGAAACCTTTGTTCGGGCGGTTTTGTTTGGCAATACGGAGGGCTTTTCCAGTTTTACCATCCTGTAGTGCAATCCGCATCGATCGCTTTTTCTGGTAGGATTGAATATCCGCCGCTAACGGATGATCGTTATCAATCCGTAGATGGGTTAAAGAACAGATAAGACCCGTTTGTTTTCCCAATTCATTTTTTAGGAAACAAATAATTCCCCCCTCGTCTCCCGTGTAGAAAATTTTATCGATCGAAAACTGGTGATCGGGTTTGTATCGCTCGCCTTTTGTTTCAGCTATTTTTAACGTTTCGGGAGTTGCACGCACGGGGATCGGTAAACTTGCTTCCATTTTCTCGATTAAAAAACTAACTTGTCGGGGATCGTCGATCGACATGGGTTATTCTCCTTGATAAAATACAAAGAACTGGCGATAGAACCTGATCGATCGAGTAGGATAGCGATCGAAAACGCCAATCAGGGACATTTTGCCGTGAGCGCTCCGAATTCTCCCCCTCCCGGAACACAGATACTAGGAACCTTCGCCAGTCTTCTCGGTTTGCTGGGGATTTTTCTCTATTTTACGGGATGGATTTATCGGTGGGCCTATTTCGGCTGGTTTAGCCTTGAGATCAACCGTCTGGACTTGCCCTTGCGTTCCTTCCTTTTTGTGCCGATACAGGTCTTCTGTGGCGATTTCGGGGCGTTTCTGCGAACGTTTCTGGCGCTGGTTGCCGTTGCCTTTGCGATTCAATTTACTCTCTGGATTTTGTCTCCCCTGCCATCCTATTCAATTGTCAGTCAATCTAAACGGAAATTTCATCAAAAATTTCAGTTCTTAGGTTTATTAGTCCGGGGAATTCCCGAAGCTCTCCGAAAAGATTTGATCGCTGTTATTTGGCTATTAATTATCCTTTTTTGGTTAGCCCGAATTCAGGGATCGAGCGATGCCCGTCGCGATGCAGTTAATGATAGTTCTACCTTACCAGTTATCACTTTAGTTTTACCGGAAAAACAGATAGCGATCGGTCGTAATCCAGAGGATGTTTTTACCGATCCTTCTCTCAAAGGTTATCGAATTATCGGTGAGACTAAATTACTCGAAGAGCTGCGGGGAAAAGAAACGAATGATAGTAAAGTCAATCCCCCGCGAGTCTGGCGGTTATTAATCCAAAATAACAATTGGACTTATGTTTTTCGCGGGTTATCCCCTCAGTCGGCAGAAAATGAACGTCCGGCGATTCTAGCCATTCGCGAGGATAAGGAGGGACAATTGATGATTCTCGCGCCGGATGTCCCACAATCCTGATGAGAGTCAATCGGGGAAATGATCAAATTATCCTTGAACATCGAAGCTTACTGCTATAATTACTTACGGACAAAGATAATAAATAAAATTTATGGGCGACTTTTTTGATAACGTGAGCCGTTACCCCCGCTATCTGATTAGCTTTAGTTTAGGGATTTTCTGCGCCAGAGATTCACGCTAAATCCGTTGAGTATAGGCTACATATCAGGACAAGCAATAGGCAATAGACAAAAGGGGCAATAGATAATCAGTCTCTAATGACGAGATTTAGTATCACACCCCTTCTTGTCTCTGATCAAGGGTTTTAGCTGCTTTATTTTAGCCTGATCGGATTAGCTTTTCCTGCGTTTTTTTCGGCTTGAGATTTTGAGTTTTAGGGTAACTTCTTGAGTGTTTTTTGAATTACCCCTTGACAATCAAAACAGTCGCTACGAGGCGATGGGATCAAACTTAATAAACAATTAGCAAGTATAAGCATTTGATGTCCCTGTTGCTGATGCACCAGTCACCACATCAACTGCGCGAATTACAGCAGGATTAACTTGATTTGGCCAACAGTTGGCCTGGAAGAAATTAGTTTTTTCCGAAAACTGTCCCTGTGCATCTGCACGATCTTCCGTCAGATGGAATGGATTCTTTTGATTGACTAGATTCTCAACATAGAACTTGACTCTTCCACCAGGGGTAAAACCTTTACCGCTAACCCTTATGGCTCCACCAGTTTGATTCTTTGTAGTAAAAACAACGATTGATGGACTCACTGGTTTATCCAATAATTCCCAACCCTTCCAGGGGGGTACGCCATCCCACCACTTGTGCCAAACCCCATCATCCATGCCACGGGCAAAAACATCAAGCCTGTTAGTTCCCCAAGAAACAACTGTAGGAGGTCCTTGGATTTTGCCCCCTAGTGATTGCCATCCACTCCAACTGCCAGGACTTCCATTGCCATAATTATGATGCACAGCCCCCTCTTTTTGTCCGCGTATAAATACGTCTAGCCGGCCTTTGGACCATGCAACCGCAGCAGGAGGGTCAGATGTACCCGGTCTATTGGTGTTAATCGGACCACCTACATCATACCAATCTAATTGTGATGGTTTCCAGGGAAATACTCCATCCCATAATTTGTGTTTAATGCTACCATCCCAGGACCGGACAAAAATATCAATCCTGTCAGCCCCCCAAGAAACAACCGTTGGCGCTCCTTTTAACGGTGAGCCACCTAGTGTTTGCCAGCCGCTCCAGTTGTTAGGATTGCCATTTCCATAGTTGTGATACACATTCCCGTCTAAACCGAGTACGAAAACGTCTAAACGATCTTTAGACCATGTTACTGCGGCAGGAGGCTCAGATGTTCCACCCCCCAGAGGTTGCCAATCTAATTGTGAGGGTTTCCACCCCTTCCCATCCCACCACTTGTGGTAAATACCATTATCCGTGCCACGAGCAAAAATATCGATTCGATTAGTTCCCCAAGAAACAACTGTAGGAGAACCTAGAATCTGACCACCCAGTAGTTCCCATCCTGCTAAAGGTTTATCGTTGTTACTTCCATAATTGTGATACAGAGCGCCATCGACACCGCGGGCAAAAATATCAAGTCGATTGCTAGACCATGCCACTGCCACTGGGTAATCCGTAATCCCCCCCCCAAGCGGCTGCCAATCAAAGTCAGATGGTTTCCACCCGGCGTTGTTGTTGAACCACTTTCGATAAACACGACCATCCACACCACGAGCAAAACAGTTCAACCAAATAGGGTTTTTTACTATTGGTTCTGCCTGTCCAAACAAGCTTTTGTATTTTGTGACAATTGGATAGGGAATTGTGGCAATCTTTAACATAGGACATTTATGAATTTAGGAAATAAGTGTGGCTCTTCGTTACTTGGTATGGTTCGATATGAGGGCATAAATCGACTAAATCCTTATCTGGTAAAAGACTTAATTGATTAGTTCGCTCTAGATCGAAAATAATTGACAAAAATCGCTAAATGCCTTTCTATATAAGTGTTCCAGCCCTTATAACCCCCGTCCATTGCATAACACAAACCGAAGAGCCATAAGTGTTTAATTTTAAATGTTCCTGCGAACTTATTATCGAGCTTACTGTTCGACGATCATAACTGTAATCCTAGACGGATTTTTTCCAGACAACACCCAAGTTTAAGATTTTCTTAACAATTAGAATTTATCTATCTAATCACCCTCTGCCCCAGCACCGCATTCTTAGTCGTTGCTGAATTAAGGTATTAAGGTATCAATGCCAACCTTGCACCCATCCAAAAGTTACTTTGGAGCTAAGTTTTAACAATCCCTTATTAGTCGGGGAAATTTCTGACTCTCTCCGCCAAGATTCGATATTCGATCGCTGTCATCCGGCTATTAATTATCCTCTTTTGGTTAGCCGAAATTCAGGGATCGATCGATGCCCGTCGCCAGCTTGAAAATGGCTGTACCCTTAACTGTATCTAGAGTAGAGTGATTCCGTATTTCTCTCCAGCCAGATGTTGTACTACTAAACAGTACAAAAGTCTAGAGATTCTGTTAAGTCCCTTGAATCGGGCGGCGTGGCAGCATCGAAGCTTACTGCTATAATTACTTACGGACAAAGATAATAAATAAAATTTATGGGCGACTTTTTTGATAACGTGAGCCGTTACCCCCGCTATCTGATTAGCTTTAGTTTAGGGATTTTCTTCGCCTTTTTCGGCTGGTTAGCCCCTTTATTAAAAAATCCCCTCACAGCGATCGCACTTGTGGGCTTTCTGGGGGGAACTTTCGCCTTTCTTTATTTCACCCTCAAAGCCATGCTCGGATTAGCTTGATACAATGGTAAGGGTTTCGCTGTTTTTAGGGGACGAAAATTATGGCTAACGACCGTCGAGTATCTCGCGTGTCCTCGCTAATTAAGCGCGAGGTCAGCCAAATGTTATTAATGGAAATTAAAGATGATCGCGTCGGTGCCGGTATGGTTAGCGTTACCGATGTGGACCTCTCCCACGACCTACAACACGCTAGAATTTTTGTGTCTATCTACGGCAACAAAGATGCAAAGGCCGAAACTATGGCCGGGTTAAAAGCTGCTGCGGGATTCGTCCGGCGTGAACTGGGCCAACGCATCCGTCTGAGACGTACCCCCGAAGTGGTCTTCCTAGAAGATTCTTCCCTCGAACGCGGCGATCGAATGTTACACCTTCTTGATCATATTAAAAGCGATCGACCCCCAGAAGATGACGATTCCGCTATCAGTGACCAGTGAACAGTAGAGGATAACTAAATTTAGGCAAAACTGGCAACTTAAAACTTAAACCTGATAACTGATAACTGAATAGTGAGCGATCGCATTTTATCCCTAAAAGAACGTATTGGTCAGATGATAGTAGTCCGCGCTTCCGGCTATCTCTTTGACCAACAAATCCGCTATCCTGCTTGGGAACCCGTCAACGCCACCCTGAAACATTGGTTAGAAACCCTCCACCTCGGTGGGGTGATTCTCTTAGGAGGTAGCGCCGCCGAAATCGCTTTCCGTAGCCAACAATTACAAAGTTGGTCCGGCGATAATCCTCTCCTCATCGCCGCCGATATCGAGGAGGGGGTCGGCCAAAGGTTTTCCGGCGCTACTTGGTTTCCCCCCCCGATGGCTTTAGGAAAAATAGCCGAAAAAAGCTTGACAAAAGCCACAGAATATGCTAAGGAAATGGGAGCAATTACCGCTAAGGAGGCCCTAGCGATCGGGATTAACTGGATTTTAGCCCCAATTGTCGATGTGAACAATAATCCCGACAATCCCGTTATTAATATTCGTTCCTTCGCCGAAACTCCCGAAATCGTCGCTAATCTAGCTCAAGCTTTTATTTTAGGGGCCGATTCCTATCCAGTTTTGACCACGGCCAAACATTTTCCCGGCCACGGTGACACCAGCAATGACTCCCATCTCGATCTTCCCATCATCAACCACGATCATGATCGCCTAGAAGCGATCGAATTGCCGCCCTTTCAAGCAGCGATCGAGTCGGGGGTTGATAGTATTATGTCAGGCCATCTGTTAATTCCCGCTTGGGATGCCGAATTTCCCGCCACTCTTTCCTCGAAAATTCTCGGGGAAAAACTGCGCCAAAATCTCGGTTTTCAGGGTTTAATCGTCACTGATGCCCTGATTATGGGAGGAGTGACTAAAATTGCCAGTGCTGCCGCCATAGCAGTGAGGGCGGTACAGGCGGGGGCCGATATACTGTTAATGCCTCCCGATCCGATCGAAGCGATCGAAGCGGTGTATAGTGCCGTGCAAGCGGGTACAATTAGCGAAGCCAGAATTAATGATTCTTGGCAACGTATTCAACGGGCAAAAGAGAAATTAGGGCAAAGACAGCCATCCTTAGAATCCTTAAGCAGTTTAGCGGCACCGCAAGCTCTAGAGATTGTCAGAGATATTTTAAAAGATTCCCAAACAGTTAGCGGTAATTTACCCATTAAAGCCACTCAAGGCCGCAATTTAATCATTATCGATGATTTACTCAACTGTGACTTTCTCGATCGCTCTTGTCCGGCGGTGACAATTCCCCGACAATGGGGTTATCAAACGCAAATAATCGACCGTAGCACCTTTAATCAGTCCCTCGTCTCCCCAGAAACGACTCTCCTACAAGTATTTATCCGTGGTAATCCTTTTCGGGGTAGTGCCGGATTAGGGGAGGAAACAAAAGCTATCTATCAAGCTTTGCTGAAAACCGGACAGATTCAAGCATTGATTGTTTATGGTAGTCCCTACGTTTTCCAGTGGTTTCGTCAACAAAGCGGAGAAATTCCCTATCTTTTCAGCTATGGACAACAAGCAAGCGCCCAAAAAATCGCCCTAGAAACTATTTTTGAGGGGCCCACTAGCGGCGAAAATCAGACCGATACTTTCGTTTAAGGGCAAAAATTACCTAGTAACCATTGGGCAATGCGATCGGAGGCACCGGCCGACCCCATTCTCTGACGACCATTAAAGGCGATTTCTTGCCACTTTGGGGGATTTTGTAATAAATATTCTAACTTGTCTGCCACTGACTCGGCACTATCGCCCAAGAGAATTGAACAGCCTAATAAACGCTGTTGCAGTTTGGCAAAATGAGCAGTAAACTGTGGTCCAGATCCCGCAATTGTGATCGCCGGTTTACCCAAACCGACGAACTGTTCCGTGGCAGTTCCCGCCATGGCGATCGCTAAATGGCAACGGCCTAAATATTCGGCGTAGTCCCTTTGAGAAATAGTTATAAATACTTCTTGACAAATAAACTTATTTGTGCTTTGTTCTCGCCAACCCTGGGAAGTTAAAGCAGCCGTAAAAGATTCCGGGGGGAGAGAAGGAGCGATCGCCGCCAAAAATTCCAGCTTGTAATCGGGAAAACGGCCGATAATGGCGGCCACAGCTGCGAGAATTTGCTGCCAATTGTGGAGAGATTCGGGAAAGCGCGAACCGGGTAGCAGCAGAATATTTAGGCAATCTTGGGGAAAATCGGCCGTTATGGGGGGTAAAAGGTCATCCATCATCGGATTACCCCCATCGACAACAGGAATTGACCACTGTTGTAAAATTTTGCTAGTTAAACTATCCCGGGGAAAAACCCCCCGACAGCGAGGATGAGCCATTAACCAGCGTTCCCAGGGATAATAGTAGGAACCCCAGAGGCGATCGATCATCGAGCTACTATCTAACCATCCCTGCTCATCCCGGAGATAGTATTCTGATTTAGCCGTTCCCACAAAAGCATAATCTGTCCCGCTCAACCAAGCAAGGGCAAGGGGTAAGATATCTCCCACCGCGACAATTTTTCCCCCATCTTGGCCCCAATTTCTGACCAGACGGTATTGACGGGAGGTTAATCCTAATAATCCCTCCCGCAGATCTCGCCATAATTGTTTGGCATCCCCAGTGATAAAACCCCCAGAGGGCATTTTTTGACCTTGATCGAGAAGGGGAATCCCCAGACGAGTATAAGCATAACCGTTACCCACTAGGGGTAAAGCAGTAATATCCGGACAGTGGGGAGATGATTGCAGTCTTTTAATAATCCGGATCGCGATCTCATCTTCACCGTGGCCATTACTCAAAAATAATAATTTCACTGTTTTTCTTAACTTCTGGCTTAAAGTCCTAAACTTCGGTTGTTTTATTCCCTTCGACCCTAGACAATGCTGATGGTTAGGGAACCATCAATTTTATAAAAGCAGTTAACCAACTCCCATTTAGTCTAATCTACCAGAAGGTTTCGCCGATCGCTTATCTCTGTCTTGATGGCGACCATTTGACCAAAGGCAAGACTAAGAGATAAGAGATGAGTTTAACTGCTTCTATTTTTCTCGATCAAAAGACCAGATTTAGCCCCCCAGAGCCAAGAAGGTCAGAAACCTGCTCTGATCGCTAAGTAGCTGGTTATAATTAAATTAAAAATGGATTTTAGGTTCGATCCCCCCTTAGTCCCCCCTTAATAAGCTGTCCTTTAGTCACATCTTTCTTAACATTTCAAACCTTTGTGGCACAAGGCTTTCAAGACTCGGTTAACAATTTGTAATATTCCTTGTTGACACCCTTACTGACAAAGAAAAAACTGAAATCAAGTCAGGATAAG
>NZ_JBLZRT010000184.1:0-20548 GCF_048564745.1 Microcystis sp. | reverse complement strand
TGCGAAGGTTACATGATATCAGCCAGACTTGGAAACTATCTCATCAAATTAGTCCCCCCATAGAACCCCCTTGAGCCATCTTGCACACTTTTCTCTTTTTGTCAAATTTTATGTTAAGAAAGATGTGACTAATGGATAGATTAAGGGGGGCAGGGGGGATCAGAGGCAAAATCTATCTTCAATTTAATTATAACTACTTACTTATTTGAGATAATTGTTAGAGAATGACTCTCGAATAATTGCCAGTAAAACTTAGATAGGGTTAAGAGACAGTAGGACAAGGAATAGAAAAGAATATTGACCAAAGAAATAATATCTAGTTTTGGCACAGAACTGGATAGTCATAATGATTATTTATCATTTACCCTCGACCAACTCAAAAAAACCCCGGCTGACTTTCCCGATCGCTGCCGTCTGTGAGACAATCGATCGAGTGTTATCCTAAACTCTGCCAATTTTCATGTCCGACGACGCTACTATTCGCACTGCTGTACAACGTCTCTACAATACCTATCCTTTCCCCCCCGAACCGCTCCTAGACGAACCTCCTCCGGGTTACAATTGGCGCTGGAATTGGATTGCTGCCTATAACTTTTGTTGTCATCGTAAACCCGAACGAGAGGATATCCGCATTCTCGATGCGGGTTGTGGTACTGGTGCGGGAACCGAATATCTGCTCGCGCTCAACCCTTTCGCTAATATAGTCGCGATAGATATCAGTGAAAAAGCTCTAGAAATTGCCAAAGAACGCTGTAATCGTTCGGGAGTTGCAGCAAAGCACCGAGGTTCTCTGGATTTTCACCATTTACCCCTCGAATCGGCCACCAATCTCCCCGGAGAATTTGATTTAATTAACTGCGTCGGGGTGCTGCACCATCTCCCGGACCCGATTAAAGGTATTCAATCCCTCGCGCAAAAACTGGCCCCCGGTGGTCTGCTACACATTTTCGTCTATGCACAATTGGGCCGCTGGGAAATCCAGTTAATGCAATCTGCGATCGCACTTTTGCAGGGAGACCGACGCGGGGATTATAAAGATGGGGTCGCTGTCGGCCGAGAGATTTTTGCTTCACTACCGGAAAATAATCGCATTTTGAAACGGGAAAAAGAGCGTTGGTCAATGGAAAATCATCGCGATGAGTCCTTCGCTGATATGTACGTTCACCCCCGGGAAGTGGACTATAATATCGATACCCTCTTTCAACTGATTGATGCGTCAGGATTAGCCTTTATTGGCTTTTCTAACCCTTCCTACTGGCAATTAGAGCGTTTATTGGGTAAATCCCCCGAATTGATGGCTAGAGCGCAAAATTTAGGGGAAAGGGAACGTTATCGCTTGACGGAATTATTAGACCCGGAAATCACCCACTATGAATTTTTCCTCGCTAAACCACCGATTTTGACTGCCGATTGGTCCAGGGATCAAGTCCTAGAGAATGCAGTGGCCGAAGTTCATCCCTGTCTTTACGGTTGGCCTAGTGCAAGTGTTCTAGACTACGATTATCGGCCGGTTAATCTCTCGGAAAGAGAATTTGCTTTTTTACAAGCTTGTGATGGTCGTTTAACCGTGGGAGCAATCGATGCTCAAGTTGGTTTAGGATTAACTGGTGTGCGTTCTTTACAACAGCGCCAACTACTGATTTTAAGTTAGGGAAAATTTGGGGATGTTAGAGATAGCGTCCCTTGGCAATCGGCAACTTGTGAACTAACTTGGCTAAATATTGCCAAAAATTCTTTTTTCTTAACAATTATCCCCTTCCTGTCCCCATAGTTTCAGCCCCAGAATTAACCGGGGCTGAATTATAATAGTTTAAGAAAGTGGACAAGGCTGCTAAATTTCTGATCAGTCCGGTTTTTGCCCATCGGCAACCGGGAGAGTTTAATCATTATCCCAAGATTCCGAGGCGATTAAGTCACCAATTTGATCCCTGAGAAGGTAGTCACACCGTTCTAGTTCACATTCAACACAAACCCACTCCCGGGGGGGAATGAACTGACAGAGAGTGTAGATCGGTTGGTGTCTGCTCACTACCCCCTGTTCTACCATCTGACGGACTTCGTCCTTAATCATCCTGATAGAGTAAGCGGTGGGAGCGGTGGAGAAAGTTATGGCACTCATGGGAGATTTCCTGCAAGATCTACAAAAGAAGTCTTATCACTAACTATAGTCTAACCTATAGGGGGACAAAAGAGATTTTTTGCTGTATCGACGATTACAATTTTTTATATATAGCGAAACCCTCTCCCCTTGCCAGTTTAGGCTTAGGTTAAGAAAAGTTAAATTTATTAGCTAAAAGCTGTCGAGTCCCCTTATACCGAATCGGCTTTTTTAGCCGTCAGGAGTCAGGAGTCAGGAGTCAGGAGTTAGCTTTTTCTCCCTACTCCTCTCTCACCACTTCCCACTTCCCACTTAAACTAATAAATGGGGAATAAAAATAAAAGCCGCTACGAGTAAAGCGGCGATCGAGGCGATTAAAACGGCACCAGCGGCACAATCTTTCGCTATTTTGGCTAAATCATGGTAGGATTGCCCCACCGTCAGATCTACCACTGATTCTAGGGCAGTGTTAATTAATTCTAAGACCATCACCAGAGCGCAGGTAAGGGTGACAATCGCCATCTCCATGGCATCAACCCGCAAAAATAAGCCCCAACTAATCGCTACTAGGGTAATCAGGGTGTGAATGCGAAAATTTCTCTGACTGACAAAAGCATAACGGACTCCGGCCCAAGCGTAGCGAAAACTGACTAATAGATTCGAGGCGACTTGCCAAGCGTATTCTCTTTGACTGGGATTGTTGCCCTCACTCACCTGTCCCGATCGAGGGATAAAATTATTGTTGAGATAGGGATTAGGTATGCTGGCAGATTGGTTGGCTTTATGATAGTTTGTCTTCATATTCCTCAATAATGCTTGACAAAAATAACTAACTATGTATCGGCATTTCGACGGTTTTTAACAAAGTTTCCTGTAAAGATAGCATTTCTAACAGACTTGTTTCATCGGGATGGTCCCAACCCAAAAGATGTAAACAAGCGTGGGCAGTTAACCAGGCCAATTCTCGCGCCAAAGAATGATTTTGTGTTAAAGCCTGTTGTTGTGCTGTCTCCACAGAGATGATAATATCCCCCAAATATAAAGGTTCTGTCTCTAAAATGCCCTCATCGACCGGGAAATCCACTTCGAGAGCGGCAAAAGCGAGAACATCCGTCGGTTGATCTTTGTGGCGATACTGGGAATTATAGGTCCGAATTTCTCGATCGTCTGTTAAACGCAAACTTAGTTCATAACCGGCGGCAACGGGGAGATAATCCGATAGATAGCCTAACCATGTTTCTAACCAATAGTGCCAAGTTTCCCCATCCACAGGACTATTTCCGGGATTAAAATAATTATCCTGTAGGCATAAATCCACCTCTAGGGGCAAAGTCTCACTCACCAGATTTCATCCTAGGGACGCGTCAGATAGGAAATACCGACAAAAAAGCCTAATAGGGCTGCTGTAGTCAAAAAAAAGTGTTTTAACGAGACGCCTTTTTTCTTGACCATATTCCGCATGGCCAGCTTGACGTAACTGGGTTGCGCTTCGGTGGCGGTTTCTACTGCGGGGTCAGTGGTGCTAACAGGTTCAGTCATCAGTAATTCCCCAGACAAGGATTGATCGCTATAAGTGTAACAGATTATTAAAAAAGTGCCAAAAAAATTCAAGTCCGGGGGAAAATCGTTCCCCTTCCGGGATAGTCAAAACCGCTCAACTCCCCCACACCCTACACCCCACACCCCACACCCTAAACCCCACACCCCAGCAGTTAACCCATGTCTTCCCACAATACCGAAAGCATCCAGACTATTTTTCAGAAAATTTGGGGCTATGATAGCTTTCGCTTTCCCCAACAGGAGATTATCGAGACAATTTTAGCGGCAAAGGATGCCCTGATTGTCATGCCCACGGGATTCGGTAAATCTATCTGTTTTCAATTGCCCGCTTTATTAAAAACTGGCTTAACCCTAGTGATTTCTCCCTTAGTGGCCCTGATGGAAAATCAGGTGGAGGAATTATTAGCCAAAAAACTACCCGTCGCCCTGATTCATCACGAAATCCCCCGACAACAGAGAAAGAAAACCTTAGCAGCGATCGCAGATCAAACCCTGCGACTTCTCTATCTTTCGCCGGAAACCCTCTTAAGTCCGCCCCTCTGGTCAAAATTAACCCTTCCCCACGTTAAAATTAACGCTCTCATCCTCGACGAGGCCCATTGTTTAACCCAGTGGGGCGATAATTTTCGTCCTGCTTACCGTCGTCTCGGTGCTGTCCGTCCCGCTCTTCTGCAATCAAAACCGGCCGGCAGCCAAATAGCGATCGCTGCTTTCACCGCCACCGCTAACCCCGCCACCCGTGAGACGCTCACCCGCATCTTACAACTAGAAAAACCACAGCTTTTCTTAATAAATCCTTACCGTCAAAACCTTGACTTAAGCACCAAAATATGTATTAGCCCCGGTTGTCGTCGTCATCAACTATTAAACTTCCTCACCAGTCAACCTCGACAATCCGGCCTGATCTATACTCGTTCCCGTCGCCATAGTGAAAATTTAGCGGCATGGTTGCAATCTCTCCACTATCGCACCAGTGCCTATCATGCCGGTTTATCGCCCTTTCAGCGTCGGGAAATAGAACAAAATTGGCTGCGGGGGGATTTAACTTTTGTTGTCTGTACCTCAGCTTTTGGCATGGGTATCAACAAACCCGATGTGCGTTGGGTTGTCCACTACCAACCCCCAGCTTTACTATCGGAATACCTACAGGAAATCGGCCGCGGTGGTCGCGATGGGGGTAAAATGCAGGCTCTCACCTTAATTAGTGAACCGACGGGATGGTTAGATAATAGCGATAAAAACCAGCAAAAATTCTTTAACTCCCAACAGGAACGCCAATACCGACAAGCTTGGCAAATTTTAGCCCAAATTCCCCTAGAGGGCAAAGTAGAGGCGATTAGTGCCGAATTTCCCGATGGTGCGCTCATTCTCTCCCTTTTACACAGTCTCGATCGCCTAGAATGGCTCGATCCTTTTCATTATCGGCTTATTTATCGCCATAATTCCGCCAAGATGACTTTTAAACCCAAAAATGAGATATTTCCCTACCTCTATACCCGTCGCTGTCGTTGGCACTTTCTCTTAAATGCCTTTGGTTTTCAGGAAAATGCCGATAATTTTCGCTGTGGTCATTGCGATAATTGTCGTCGCAATCGACCTCTGGTAAGCTAGGGAGCGCCAGAACAGGGAGAACAGAGCATTTGTACTAAATTTTTTATGTCTTTTTTCTCCTCCTGTCTCGGATTCTCCTCAGCTAAGTAGCCGGTTATAATTAAATTAAAAATGGATTTTAGGTTCGATCCCCCCTGCCCCCCTTGATAAGCTATCCCTTATAGGGATCTTTCTTAACAATTTTTGCAGTAAGCACTCCAACCCTTATCCTGACTTGATTTCAGTTTTTTCGTTGTCAGTAAGGGTGTCAACAAGGAATATTACAAATTGTTAACCGAGTCTTGAAAGCCTTGTGCCACAAAGGTTTGAAATGTTAAGAAAGATGTGACTAAAGGACAGTTTGATAAGGGGGGTGCCGATAGGCGGGGGGATCACCCCTTAATCCCCCCTTAATAATGGGGCATCTGATAATTTTTAACGCCTACCTAACCCAACGGAAGATTTTTGATTTTTGCAGGAGATCTATAGCGGTTTTCCCAGAAGTTAGTCCCGATTGAATTTATCAAGGGATTTACCATACCTTACCCGAAATAATAGTGAAATTCTGTGACAAAGTGCAGCCATATCTAAGAATCTTTGCTACAATCCTGAGAAGCTTCTGTGATAAGTCTCCTTAAAAGGAGATTGTTTGCAGTAAGCTAATCTGGCTAACACGCTTTTGGGCGTGATATAGGGAAAAGTTCGGGCGATTGCGCCTAAATGGGGTGATAGTCCGAAAGTTGAACTATATCGTTACTCTGGAGAGTGTTATACAGAAAGTTGACCTATAATATGTAGTTAGCCTGTAATATATGTACCTGCAGGAATTGCGGCCATTAAAAATTACAAGGACTATAGTTTTAATTTTTGAGGTACTTTCAAAACAATGAAAATAGATGTTCTTGAAAATTTCTTACCAATATTTTTTGTTATATGGGCATTTTTTAGACCTGCAACAGAAACTGGTAAGTATTTGAATGAGATGAGAGATAAAATTCTTGATGCTAAATCGACTTATACTCTCGAAAACAAGATATTAATTTTTGAAGATTGGAAAGGTATTTTCATAGCTGATGCCCTATATTATTTCTTTATATTCTTACTCACTCTTCTTCTAAGTTGGAATTTCTTCAATAAGATTCCAAATGAGCTATTTCCTATGTATCTTTGTTTATTTATCTCATGTATATCAATTATTCGTATTATTAGATTTTTCCAGATTGGCTGGTTTAAAGAGCGGGTTATATTAGAAAAGTATCTTAAAGAAGAAAAACGTAATTCTCTATGACTTACGCATTGACAGGATCGACCAAATATGAGGTATCGGTTTCGAGCATTTTAACGTGATTTTTTGATGACTTTTGAGCGATCGTCAATCTTGTAGTGCGATCGCAATCGCCGTAGGGTGCGTTCCCTAATGTGGCTCCCACTGCTCCAGCGATTGATTTTTGGGGAACGCACCATGCACATTGATTGAAACTGTGATACCAAATCCTGTTATAATAAAACGAGATATAGGGTGCGTCCCATGCAGCCTTTACCTTTTTGAAAACACTTTCAATGATGTAGCTATGGACTGGGAAACTCGAATTACACTAAATCCCGATATTTTGGTGGGAAAACCTATCATTAAAGGAACAAGGATTGCGGTTGAATTTATCATCGATCTTCTCGCCCAAGGTTGGAGTATGGACACTTTACAGTTATTGAAGAAGACAAAATTAGAATGAGAGACTTAACGGTGCGATGCCGAAGGCACTGCGTAGCAGTACGCCGATCTTGTAGGGTGCGTTCCCTAATGTGACTCCTACTGCTCCAGCGATCGATTTTTGGGGAACGCACCATGCACATTTACTGTGGGTTTAAGTGCGTTCCCTAGTGCAAGTTAAAGTCAGATGTAGGCTGGGTTGACAAAAGGAAACCCAACAACTTCTAGTTTAATCCCCTCCGCCACCTCAACGATAGACACCTCCATTGCTCAGGGTAAAATGAAGGGGCATAGTTGAAAAGAGGTCAAATCTATGACAGTTCGACAACCCCGCTACAGCAAAGAAGAGTTTGCCCGACGTGGCGATGAGATTTATGAATCTCAGGTGCGCCCCCAAATTGAGGAAGGTAATCATGGCAGAATTGTGGCGATCGACATCGAAACTGGAGCGTTTGAGCTTGCCGACGATACGATGACTGCGACTCGGCGACTTTATGAACGATTGCCTGATGCTCAGCCTTGGGTTGTTCGGATCGGCTATCGCGCCGTTCATCGTTTCGGCGCACGGAGTTTAAAAGACGCTCTATGATGATGCAGGGTTACGTCAATCAGAATTACGAAGCAATGCTTTCCTTGGTTGTGAGGAACGGCGACAAACTTAAATCCATTACTGCTGTGATCGATACAGGGTTTACAGGGTTCTTGAGTCTCCCGATTGCTACTATTAGAGAACTTGAATTGTCTTGGAGTTACCGCGATCGGGCAACCTTGGGCGATGGTAGCGAAGTCTTATTTGATATCTATGATGGCATGGTGATTTGGGGTGGGCAGTATCGAGAAATCGAGATTAATGCAGCAGAGACAGAGCCATTGATTGGAATGAGCCTGTTGCGCGGTTATCGGTTGCAAGTCGATACAGTCCAAGGCGGATTGGTTACGATTTCGGAGTTACCGATCGCAGTTTAGAAGCTGATCGTGAGGCACGGTCTAACAGGAACGTTAGTGCGATTGCTGATCTTGTAGCTTGGGTTGACGAAAAGAAATCCAACACCTTCGGAACTAAACTGCGAACGCTAATCTTGTATTGTTCTTAACCTTATACCAATTCTCCAAAGTCTGACTACAGAAGTTTAATCCCCCTAAATCCCCCTTAAAAAGGGTGACTTAAATTCGATGTGTAGTTTTCATTTAGAGAAATGGTATTAAATAGGGTTTGCTGAATAAATCTAAAAACTTTGTTGGATAAGACTTTTAGACCTTTTGGAAATCAAAAAGTACCAGTTCTGGGAGAGATCGGGGGAAAATTCAGGTACTTTTTCTCTGAAAATTAGGTAATTGACCAGATGAGAATCGGTAAAAACCCACACCCCACACCCTGTCCCCACACCCTGTCCCCACGAAAAACTTTTTCAGCAGACCCTAAATAGCCTTTGAGCTACATGAGCATATTCACAGATTGACAGTCAGCGAGGCATTCAGCTATGTTTGAGACATTTAGAGCAAAACTTTTGAATGCCCACGCTTTTGACCGTTGGCCCATATCGATTCTTTTGCTACGCAGGCGATGGCAATGAGCCACCTCACATCCATGTTGAACGAGATCGAGAGATCGCTAAATTCTGACTTCAGCCGGTTCGTCTTCAGAGTAACCAAGGATTTAACCGCACCGAAATTAACCGCGTTCAAAAACTTGTTCAAGAAAACCAAGAACAATTACTAGCAGGCTGGAATGACTTTTTTAACGAATGAAGTATTTGAAACATTGGCAATTCAGCAATTGGCCATCACAGATGACACACTCAGTGTAGATTTGTCTGATGGGCGCACTATATCTGTTCCCCTGGCATGGTATCCTCGGCTCCTGCATGGCTCAACTGAGGAGCGCAATGATTATCGCTTGCTCGCTGGTGGCAGTGGAATCCATTGGAATCAACTAGATGAAGACATTAGCACTAAAAACTTGATTCTTGGCCAACCATCAGGGGAAAGTCAAAAATCCTTGAAGCGTTGGTTAAATAATCGAGTAGCGACTGTCTAAGAAATCACTGCAGCCGACCTGTGTTATATTATTTTTGGATTAGCCAAAATCAATAGCGGCGGGTGAGTTCGGGCGTTACGCGGCAAGTCCTCGGTTAGGACAGTGGCTTGAAGTTGCTTGCGGGGCATTCATTGACGATAAAAATTGCTTGGCATGGATAGCCGTAAAGACAATTTGTAACTACAATTGGTTATTGTAGCTGTCGTTCGGTTATGGAATATAAATGGGATGAAGCAAAACGTCTTGCTAATCTTCGTAAGCACGGAATAGATTTTACCGATGTTCCAGCCGTGTTTGATGGGGATATTGTAACGGTTGAGGACGATCGTTACGGTTATGGAGAGCAGCGTTTTGTCACATTCGGTTTGTTGCAAGGGCGAGTGATTGCCGTTGTCCATACAGAACGTGAGGATTGCACCCGGATTATTTCTGCAAGAAAAGCGACGAAATATGAACAACGAACCTACTTCGAGCAACTCTCAAACTGATTGGCAACGATTGGATGCAATGAGCGATGAAGATATTGATTTATCAGATTGTCCAGAGATTACGCCAGAAATGTTTGCTAAGGCGGTAGTGCGGCGGGGTTTACCTGCTACAAAAGCCAAGGCTCAAGTTATACTCCCCATTGATAGCGATGTATTGTAAAGTTTCAATAGAAATATAGTTAGATATAGTCAGGCATGGCAATATATGGACATGAAACTATCAGACTATTGTTCGTCACGGGATTTGCTTCGTGTAGGCTAGACTGTAAGCAGCTAACTAAATCACCCCTAATTCTTGTGATAGAGATTTCCCCATGCCCCAAGCCTTGAAAGCAATTTATCATAGTGGTACGTTCATCCTTCAAACAGCTTACGATTTACCTGAAGGCACTGAGGTGGAGCTTTTTGTCAAATCACCTCAAATTATTCCCCCAAAGATTACCGATATTGCGGCTAGGCAGAATTTTTTAAGGCTGCTTGTTGAGCGAATGCAACAAAACCCCATTCCCTCTGATGCTCCCCAGTTTACTAGAGATATGTTGCATGAACGCTGTTGACACAAATGTTTTAATTTACGTCAATGATTCGCGTTATCCTAGTAAGCAGGCAATCGCAGCTTCTCTAGTAGCTAATCTGACAGAGGGAGTTTTAATTTGGCAGGTTGCCTGCGAATATTTAGCGGCAAGCCGCAAACTTGAGCCATTTGGGTATTGCCTATCCTTTGCACACCCAACGAACTGATGGGAGATTAAGTCATGTGGACAGATGAAATTGTCGAGGAGATCCACCGAATCCGTGAAGAGTATGCCAAGTCCTTCAACTATGACTTGGATGCAATCTTTGCAGACCTACGCAAAAAGGAAGCAGCAAGCGGCAGAGAAGTCGTAAACTTATTGCGAAAGCCCAGTCTAACAAGTCGTTGGAGCGGCCAGGCTAGAGAGCTTGATGATGGGATCAATGATGCTAACCGCCGCTCAACTTAGTTGTTCCCCACTTCCCACGAAAAACTTTTTCTCTATGTGGGGAAAGATTCGCCAATAGACTGGACAAGAACCTCTAGATGGGCGAGGCTATGGGTGGCCATGGCAGTAAACCGCAGACGACTGGTGGGAACGGTAGGAGGACGAATGGCGGGGGCAAAAATGCCTTTTTCTAGCAGTTTTTGCGATAATTCTAGGGCTTGACCCGGATTGGCTACCGGTAAACATAAAATCGCCGCTTCCGAAGGCAATATATTAAGATTATTTAATTTACTCTTGACAAAATTAATATTTTGGTGTAAGCGTTGGCGACGTTCCGGTTCCAGACGAATAATCTCTAAAGCCATTCTAGCGGCGGCGGTGTCGGCGGGGGATAAACCGGTAGTATAAATCCAGGTGGCGGCGCGATTGCGGATAAAATCGATAATTTTGGCGTTTCCAGTCACATAACCCCCTAAACTGCCTAAAGCTTTACTCAGGGTCCCCATCTGAATTAATTCCCGTCCTTGACAACCACAATATTCCACGCAACCTGTGCCGTTTTCCCCCATAACCCCAGTAGCGTGGGCCTCATCCACCAAAACCATGCAATTATAAATCTCGGCTAGAGCGAGAATTCCCGCCAGGGGACAGATATCCCCATCCATACTAAACACTGTATCAGTGAGCAGTAAACAATGACGATAGTGATGACGGTGGGCTAATAACTGATTTTCTAAATCTTCGAGACTATTGTGCCGGTATTCTTTCACCGTGGCACCGCTTAACTTGGCTCCATTGTTGAGGCTAGAGTGATTGTACTGATCGCCTAAAATCAGGTCTTTCTGCCCCACTAAACAGGTAATTGTCCCCAAATTGGCTAAATATCCCGAACTAAAAACGATCGCGTCTTCGCTATTTTTAAAAGATGCGATCGCTAATTCTAAGTCTCGATGAATATCTCGGTGTCCACTTAATAGACGCGAGCCGGTGCTTCCAGTTCCATAGCGTTGTGTGGCTGCCATGGCTGCCGCGATCATTCTTTCATCGGCTGCTAATCCCAGATAATCATTACTGGCAAAATTAATCAGCGATCGACCCTCTAATTCTATAACGGCTCCGCCCCGGCCTTGAATGGTTTTAACCCTTCGATACCAATTGGCCCGATGGAGGGTTTTTAAGCTATCCTCGATCCAAGAATAAGGATGATTCATAGGCGATTGATCAATATAGCGGTTAGCTAGGGAAAAATAGCCAGATTGTTGGCTAAAAAAGCTCTTTTAAGGGTTAATAGATTCGTAAAAACGACAATCTTGACAGGGACCTGGGGGGTTAATCGCACAGCGTAACAGTTCGGATCTGGCGTTAAAACGACAACTAGCATCCCCCATCACCCAACGTCCTTCAATCAAACTTTTTTCGTTAGGAGTGGGAGCAGTTTGTACATAAAGGGATATTTTGCGTAAACAATAGCCACCAATCTTGTATTGATACTGGTGGTGACGTTCCAAAACCGCATAGGTTTGTCCTTTTAAGGCCAAATAATTACCCGGTTGTGGCATCCAATCCAACTGTATCTCTCCCAAACTTTGCCGCGGATGGGTTAGAATAACCTCCGTTGTTAATGAATCTTGCTCCATGATTATCCCTGTATTCTGGGCTACCTTTGCTCAATGGTAGCCTAGATCTCTGGCTCTCTTATTCTTTGTGTGATAAGTTTAACTTATATAATAGCGATCAATCTTTGTGTCCTTTGTGTCTCTGTGGTTCGTTCCACTCACTCTAGAATTGCCAATTTCCCGATTAGAGTAGAAGATAAACCGCAGGATTTTTCCGAGAATTGACTTTATGGTTTACCCCATCCCGCCTGAAGATAATCTACCGCAAAAATTTCCGAAAATTCCCTTAGATCGTCGCGCCTATGCTTTCCTGATCGACTTTGCCTCGATCTGGTTTTTAAGCTCCTTTGCTAATAGTGCGCCTGTACTGCAATTCTTCCTTTTTCTCCTGATTTGGTGGTGTTTGCGGGTGTTATTGGTGGCGCAGAATCAGGGTCAGAGTTTAGGACGTTGGGCCCTGGATATGAAGATCATCGATCTACGACTTCAGCGTTTACCCGGAATTTTGGAGTTAAGCAAACGAGAGGCGATCGCTGGTGGCGGGGCAGCTTTAATGATGGTAGGGTTAAATACTTTTTTTGGCAATCCTTTAAGCTTGATTTTATTATCTTCGCCCCTTTTCGCCGATTGTGGTATGGCGATCGGTGATGAGCAATTGAACCGCGCTTTCCACGATCGCATCGGTGGCACGATTGTTATTCCCACCCGTCGGGGTTTTTCTCTCGATCTACGTTTAAGAAGGCTTTGGTATCAAGTTAAGGGCAGAATGAGAAGATAAATAGCAGTTATCAGTGATCAGTGATCAGTTTTAAGTTTTGAGTGATACTAAATCCGGTTATTAAAAACTGATTATTTATTCCCCCTTTTGCCTTTTGCCGTTCGGCTGTCCTGATATATAGCCTATACTCAACGGATTTAATATTATTCCGCCATCCGACGGGCATCGGTGGGGGACAAGAAATTAGTCTATTAGGAGTTTACCAAAATGTCAGAAGACAGATTAGAGCGGATCGAGAAAATAGTGGAATCGAACGCTCGCGCTATTCAATCCCTAGCTGATGCCGTCGCTAGTGACCGCGAGGAACGGAAACAGGAGAAAAAAGGGCTTTACGATTACCTAGCTCGAATAGCAAGCGCACAATCAGATTTTTATGAGACTCAAGCCGATTTTTACCGGCATCTAGAGAGAATGGATGATCGACACGCTCAAATGATTGAAATCATCCGACAGATTAACGAGAACAGAAGCGATCAAGTCTAACCTCTAGAAGTTGCCCGTAGCCGTGCCTACGGGCTTAATTAAGCCCGTAGATATTTTGATAATGAACGCTATAGCAGTTTTCATCAGAATAAGACATGGGCAAGGAGCTTAAGTCCTTTGTTGGCAAAACTTGTCGATAAGTACCTAGGCAAAATTAATTACACATATCTAACCCCGCTCTTGCCTCTTGCCTCTTGCCTCTTGCCTATCTTCACTAGGAAATTAATTTTGCACGACTACTTACCTCAATAACGTGAAAAGCGCTATAAATAGCAGTTTCCCGGTCTCTTTTCACTGTTTACTGTTCACTGAAAAAGGCGGGATCGGCCGGGATCGAACCGGCGGCCTAGCGCTTAGGAGGCACTCGCTCTATCCAACTGAGCTACGACCCCAATTTTTTCCCTAACCATGATAAGACATCCACGGCTAAATTGCTGATTGCCATGGATTATTTAGGTTTTTTTGGGGGGGGTAATCTCGACTAATCAGGGAGAAAACGCCTCGATATCCACCCCCTTTCTGTTTTATGGCTACGATTTTGGCAGTATGTTAATTTTATTTGCCCTTGAGGGCTTTTTGAAAATTCTTGCGATAGGCGGGATTAACAGCCAACAGAAGCGGCCAGAACAGCGTTAGAGCCAAACGATTGGGTAAACTGGAACTAAAATTAGTGCTTCTGTATCCATTCCAGAATTTCCAACCACCGGCACCATAAACAATTATTAAGATAAAAATAACGAGTCTCATGCCATCTCATCCTTGAATTTAGACAATTCACACCTCCCATTTTAAGCTTGGGTTTTGCCGACTTGGGAAAACAAAATATTGTCCTGAATCCGGGAGACGGTGTTAGAATGCCGGTTAGGAACTAGCTCGATCGAGGTCGGGAAACTAAAGCCATAATTTGCAAAAACTATTTAAAAACGGCGAAAAGATAGCCTTGGGAGGAAATTATGCGAGCGGTATTAATGGCAGGTGGTTCGGGGACAAGATTACGTCCGCTTACTTGTGATCTTCCCAAACCGATGGTACCGATTCTCAACCGTCCGATCGCCGAACATATTATTAATTTACTGCGAAAGCATGACATTACTGAAATTATCACCACCCTGCACTATCTCCCCGATGTCATGCGCGATTACTTTCAAGACGGCAGCGACTTTGGGGTAAAAATCACCTACGCTGTGGAGGAGGATCAACCCCTAGGCACCGCAGGATGTGTGAAAAATATTGCCGAATGGTTAGATGATACCTTTCTGGTGATTAGTGGCGATAGTATCACCGATTTTGACCTGCAAAAAGCGATCGCATTCCATAAAAGCAAAAACTCGAAAGCAACCCTCGTCCTGACGCGGGTTGCCAATCCGATCGAGTTTGGGGTAGTGATTACCGACAAAGAAGGCAGAATTCGCCGTTTTATCGAAAAACCATCCACCAGCGAGATTTTTTCCGATACTGTCAACACCGGGACCTATATTCTTGAACCAGAAGTCCTCGATTATCTCCCTTACAAAGAAGAAGCCGACTTTTCTAAAGATTTGTTTCCGCTGCTGCTGCAAAGGGGCGAACCTATGTATGGTTATGTGGCCGATGGTTATTGGTGCGATGTCGGTCATTTGGAGGCCTACCGAGAAGCACAATACGACGCTTTATCCGGCAAAGTTAACCTAGAATTTCCCTATCGAGAAAAATCCCCCGGAGTGTGGGTCGGCACTAATACCTATATCGATCCTAGCGCCCACATTGAGGCCCCGGCCATGATCGGCAATCATTGTCGTATTGGTGCAAATGTTCTGATCGAGAGGGGTTCGGTTATCGGCGATAATGTCACCATCGGTGCCGGTTCCGATCTGAAACGTCCCATCCTCTGGAATGGTGTGGTGATCGGGGATGAGGTCAATTTAGCCGCTTGTACGATCGCTAGGGGGACCAGAATCGATCGACGGGCCCAGGTACACGAAGGTGCGGTGATCGGACAATTATCGATCGTGGGGGAAGAAGCGCAGATCAATTCCGGGGTGAGAGTCTGGCCGAGTAAACAGATCGAATCGGGAGCCATCCTCAATATTAACCTGATTTGGGGAAATACTGCCCATAAAAACCTCTTTGGTCAACGAGGAGTATCGGGCCTCGCTAACATCGATATCACGCCCGAATTCGCCGTTAAACTGGGGGCATCCTACGGTTCCATTCTAAAACCGGGGTCAACGGTAATCGTCTCCCGGGATCAACGTAGTGTCTCGCGCATGGTCAGTCGATCGCTGATTGCCGGTTTAATGTCCGTGGGGGTGAATATCCAAAACCTACAAGCGAATGCTTTACCGATTTCGCGGACTTTAGTGTCTAAATTAAACGTAGTCGGTGGCATTCACGTCCGTATCCATCCCGATCGCCCAGATTTTCTCTTAATCGAGTTTTTAGACGAAAAAGGGATTAATGTTTCCAAAGCGAGGGAAAAGAAAATCGAAGGGGCCTATTTCAAAGAAGATCTGCGACGGGTGGGAATGCAGGAAATCGGCAGTATGTCCTATCCGGCTGATATTCTCGATAATTACCGCAAAACCTTTGAAACTCAGCTAAATGTGGAGGCTATTCGCAATAGTAGTTCCAAAATCGTCATTGATTACGCCTACGGAGTCTCAGGGGCAATTTTACCAGAATTACTGGCTAAATTTGGCTGTGATGCCGTGGTTCTCAATGCCAGTTTACGTCAGAATGCCCTTTCCATGCAGGAAAGAGAGTTACTGATCCATCAATTGGGCCATGTGGTGGAGGCCCTGAAAGCGAACTTAGGGGTACAAGTTTCGGCCAACGGGGAACAATTAGTCCTCGTCGATGAGAGTGGTTTATCGATTCGCGGGGAACAATTAACTGCTCTAATGGTGAACACAATTCTGACCGCCCATCCTCGCGGTACAGTGGTAGTGCCGGTTCATGCTTCTAGTGCCGTGGAACAGATCGCGCGTCGTCACGATGGCCGGGTGGTGCGGACAAAAGCCAGTCCTAGCGCTTTAATGGAAGGATGTCAAACTAATCCTAATGTGGTTTTGGGAGGATATGGGCAAACTGGCTTTATTTTTCCGCAATTACATCCCGGTTTCGATGCCATGTTCAGCGTGGCGAAACTTTTGGAGATGTTAACCATTCAGGAACGTTCTCTAGCTCAGGTGCGGGCCGAGTTACCGCGCATTTACAATAAGAATACGGCGGTGCGTTGTCCTTGGAAAGTCAAGGGATCCTTGATGCGCTATCTGGTGGAGACTCACGCTACCGATAATCTAGAGTTGATCGATGGGGTGAAGGTGATTAATCCCCTTAATGATGACTGGGTGTTGATTTTACCCGATGCTGGAGAACCTTTAGTGCATATCTATGCTAACAGTGAGCAGCGGGAATGGGTCGATCGGACAATTAAAGAATATCGTCATCGTGTGCAGTATTTCGTCGAACATTACCAGGGCGAAATAGTGATGATTTAAGAGTTTTCTGCCCTATTATCCACGAAAATTGACTATGATGACTTTTTTGACCTAAAAAGTGTCTTAGCCCTGTAGATGCTCATTTTTCCCGCAAAAGGAAGGCGATTCGATCGGCCGCTGCCTCACCGGTGCGGATCGCTCCCTCAAAAAATCCTGGCCAGCGATCGGCCATTTCTGTGCCGGCCCAGTGAATCGGTCCGACGGGGGCAAAAAGAGCCTCGCCGAAACTTGTCCAGACTCCGGGGGGCATAAAAGCGGAATATGCGCCACCAGTCCAGGGATCCCCGGGCCAATCCACCTCATCGTAACTGATCGGGAAAAGAGCCTCTTGACCGAAATAAATAGCTAAATCCGAGAGGACGGCGGCACGACGCGCCGGACTACTCATGGAGCGCCAACGGTTATAGCGATCGCCAACCACAAAGGTGGCGATTACCCCGACGCCGGTTTCGGGATCGGAACTATCAGCACAGAGTTCCAACCATTGACAATTCCCTTGAGCAAGTCCCGCTAGTCCCTGTTTTCGCCAGAAAGGTTGCTCGTAGGAAATCAGGATTTTAGCGCAGCATCCCATCGGTACTCGTTGGGTTAGTTGTTCTCGCTGGGGTGGCAGCGGGGGATGATAAATAATGCGGCCGGCAAGATGGGGCGGCATGGCAATGATGGCAAATTTGGCGGTAAAAGTGTTCTGGCTGGTTTCTACGGTCACGCCGGCCGAGTCATAATTAAGGCGAAAAACCGGTTCCCCCAGTCGAATTCGCTCTCCTAACTCCGCCGCGATCTTGTCGGGAATTTGTCCGGCTCCGCCATGGATCAGTTCGGCTTCTGGATGTTCAGCTTGAGCGGCGCAATTTTGTCCCCAAAGAACGTGCAGCAGTGAGACTTGGTGGGGTTCGGCCGGTCCGAGAAACCCCACTGCACGGGCCATATAAGCAAAATACCATTGACCAAAATCTGTGGTGGTGTTTTCTTCAATCCACTGGGCAAAAGTTTTACTGTCTAGTTTTTTGGTGTGATCGTTGCTTTGGGGATAACCAGAAGGTAGGGTTTTGGCTAGTTCTTGAAAACGCGCCCATGCTGACATCGCATCTTGCCATTCTGCCGGGCCGATATCGGGTACTTCTCCCTCGTGGAAACCTTGAAAAAAACCATTGAATTCATAGCGTTTGTTGTTGAACACTAGGACAGTTTTTCCCTGATTGGGAGAGGGAAAACGACGTATTTTATACTCGTCGAGGAGGGCTAAAAAACGCTCTTGGGTTGGGCCTACCCACTGACCACCTCGATCGATCCACTGTCCGGAGGGGAGATATTGACCAGACATTCTACCACCGTAACGATTTCGCGCTTCGATCACCAGAACTTGATGACCTTGCCTCTGGAGATTCCGCGCGGCGATTAATCCCGCTAATCCCGCCCCGACAACGATACAATCATAGCTAGTCAACTGGAGATTTGTCATGATTTTAGCTCCACAGAATATTTTATAATTAACAATTATTATTCTCCCCGATTTTTCCCTCAGTTTCTCTATCCATTGGCTCTTTTGATTAAATTATCTGCTGCCATCAATGTTTGATCTTCTTAGCGATCGCTTAAGCCAACACCTAGAACAAATTGTCCGAGAAAGAAACCCTTTTTTCTCTAGTCAAGGACATTTTTATGTGCGAGAATACCTGCGACAAGAGTTAGGCAATTGGGGAAAGGTTGAATCACATTTTTTCTCATTTCAGGGAAAAGTTTACGAAAATTTAATCTTAGATTTGCCTAATAATAGTCAAAAACCTCCGATTTTAATTGGCGCTCATTATGACACGGTGCCAGGGTCGCCGGGGGCCGACGATAACGCCACGGGATTAGCGGTATTATTAGAATTAGCGAGGTTTTTTTGGGAAAATCAGGCTAATTATCCAATTCGTTTAATTGCCTTCGATCTAGAAGAATACGGATTACTGGGGAGCATTGCCTACGCGGAAAAATTAAAACAAACTAAGCAGGATTTAAGGTTAATGTTATCCTTAGAAATGCTCGGTTACTGTGATAAAAATCCCCATTCTCAAAAATATCCAGCTTTTCTAGAATATTTTTACCCCAACACTGGGGATTTTATCGCTTTGATTGGCAATCTCAAAACCCGCAAGGATTTAAATTTTCTCAGTCGAGTCCTGCGGGAAAATCAGACTCCCTGCGAGTGGTTGCCGGTAATTTTTGGAGGTTATATCGTCCCCGATACTCGACGCAGCGATCATTCTCCTTTTTGGAGTCGCGGTTATTCGGCAATTATGGTGACAGATACGGCTAATATGCGTAATCCCTATTATCATAGTTCTCGGGATACAATCGCTACTTTGGACTTAAATTTCCTAACACGAGTCTGTCAAGGTCTCTGTTTTGGATTGCAATCTTTACCGATGAGATAAAAGCAGACCACGGGGGAACTTGTCACAGTAGTCCAGTAGGGTGAGTTACGCTAACGCTAACGCACCAATCCCAGTTAGAAACCCAACATTATTGACGACATTGGTGTGGTTGGGTTTCGCTCAAGCGTCGCTAATATTTGACAGACAAAAGTTATTATTGCTCAACCCAACCTACTGCTTAAGTCACTTGTCTTGGCAAAATTAAAGTCTATCCCGTGTTTTTCGATATCTATGTTGTTCTTTCGATCATCTCACTCAAACTGGATTTTTTGTACTTCACCGCCGAACAATTTTTAAAAATTCCCTTGGTGTAACGATCTCTGTTTTCCCATAGCGTTGCAGTATAAGCAAATCATTGTCACCAGTAATGAGATAGCGTGCTTCCCCACTGGTTGCCAGATTTAGGAATTTATTATCGTCTCGATCTCGGCAAATTTCAGTGTGGTCAGTAGGTCTAATCAGCAGCGAAATTTCCAAAATTCTTACTAGCAGTTGTCGGCGCTACTCCAGTGTAATGTACCTCTCGAACTTTGGGAGAAGAAGTTTTGTGACCAACTCGCATATAGTTGCGGGACTTTGCAGAATAATAAAGTTATTAATCGCGTATTCTACAGCCAAAGCTGGTGTTGTCGTACTGCTTAAGGCGAAGCTTATCAAGACGTTCGTATCGATAACTATGGGTTCACGATTCATCTACTAAAAGCTCTTCCAACTTCTCATCAGTCAATCCCTGACTCTTGGCATAAGCACGAATTTCATTCACCACTTCCATCAAGGCTTGGATGGTTTCTTCCTGTTCGTTTCCCGTCATCTCATGATTCTCGATGGTGAAATCGACACACGCATGAGCAGACAAACCTAACTGCTCGATCGCTGTGGGAATCTCGCTAATTTTAACGTTTCGGATCTTTGCTTTCATCGAAAATTTTGGGTCTGAAACCCCGTCGTAGAACGACGGCTTTACTGTTAAATATTAGCATCGTTTACGAAATATATGCTAAAATGTGAGGTTTAGTGCGGTTGGGTTTCGCTTAAGCGTCGCTAATAGTAGTATCCTAACATCGGCAACAAATAAACCTCCGCAAACCATCTGTAACCATTGCTGGCGAACAGAATTCCGTTGGACAGGATCGGTAATGTGGTCAAAACAGTTATCGTAGGGCGTTGACATATTTTTCCCTCCGAATCCTGACAGGGGGACAAGCAAGCTGAAAAGCTTATGTAGCATGGAATACAGATACAGACTCCAAAAAAAGATAAGTCATATTTACCATATATGACCTAAATAACGAAAATGATAAGTGAACTATACCAGAAAGTGTTAGAAA
>NZ_JBLZRT010000183.1:0-4300 GCF_048564745.1 Microcystis sp. | reverse complement strand
ATCGTATTCCTGAAAATTATCAAAGATTTTTTTGAGTTCATCAGTGGGAGAGTTATCTACTACTGATAAATTAATTTCCATGGGTGTGCTAAACAGAGACTTAATTGCTTGAGTAACTATCTCTGGGTCATTTTTGTAAAGGACAAGGGAGGCGCTAAGTTGCATAAGTATCTAAAGCTATTTTTTACTAAAAAGAGTATCCAAACAATTCTATATCTTCCTTGAGATGTTCACTAATAATTTTTTTAGTTTCTTCGTTATAATAACTCCTATAGTCTCGCTGACGTTGATGATTTTGATTGACGCTTGCTAGTTTTACTTCTGGTAACTTAAGCAATTCTAGTATTCTCTCATAGTCTTTTTGTCAAGTTTCAAATATAGTTAAAATATTCCCAGTCATTTAAGATAATTTTTCTCAGAGATTTCTCCAAAGACGACAACGCTACTTTGGGATTACGGATAAAAAGAGAGTTGTATTTGCAGGAAATTAACATTTTATTCTCATCTCCAGTTGATTTTTTAGTGACAGTCATAGAACTACATTTTTTTTGCTATGATAACCTTCTGATCTTCAATTACATTGCGCGTCGAGTTTACTAGACGTATTTCAGCGTGAAAACCACAACTTTCTAACCGTTTAGTTATATCCAATCCGTAATTTCTGAAGGCAAGAACTCTTCCCTGTCCACGAATTTGATCGCCATGATACTCAGGTTCAAGCTGATGTATGATAGTCCCATCAGGCTGCAAGAAACATCTTTCAACTGTTTTCGGGTTATCTGATAAAGGCACGGTAAAAATAAAATATCCATCTTTTTTTAAGACTCTGTAAATTTCAGAAAAACCCTTGCTGTCATCAGGAACATGCTCAAAAACTTCGGTAGAAGTCACTAAATTAAAAGATTCGTCGTTGAGAAGAAGATTTTGAACGTCTTGACAGACAACAGAGTTCTTCATCAATCCTAGAGGTACATCATCAAAGTATTCAGAAAAGTATAAATTTTTAAATTTACCCTTTAAGAATTTATACAAAGCTCCGCGAGAAGACAACTCGTAAACATAGGTACTGGTTGAAAAATTTAGAGATTCAATTGTCAAACCAACTGCTCTATGAATTTTAGTAGATCTACAGTTTAAACAACGAGTACCAAAATATCCTGGATGTATCTGAACCACCACAGAACCGCATAAATTACAAATCCCAATCATCTCAATAGAGCCTCCTTTTATTCTTGTATATGGTTATAGTTCATAATTTTTAATTAGCATCAATTAATTTTTTGTACTCCTGATAGTAATTGTCACACATACTTTCCAAAGAAAAAAGTTTTTCGGCTTTTAACTTAGCCAGAGAAACTTTGTCTTTAATTTCATCTAGCATAAGTATTTTGTTGTTCAAGTCGTCTATATCATCAAGCTGAAAAAAAGTTACTTCGTTTTCTCGAAATATTTCCCTAAATGTCGGAATATCAGAACAGATAATCGGAATTTCTAAATTAGCTGCTTCCACTAGAGCTAAACCAAATCCTTCCGAGCGAGATGGAAAAACAAAAACGTCAATATTAATCGCGGTTTCCCAGGGATTTTCTCGATAGCCTGTAAAAACACATCTTTGGGCAACTCCTAGTTTTTCTGCCAAGACTTGCAATCGATTAATGTCTTGAGATGTTCCCCCTATTGCTATCAGATCGTACTGGGTATTTTTCTGTAATACTTGGATAATTTGCTCCACTCCTTTTCTTTTATTTAGGATAGAAACTGTACCTATTACAATTTTATCTCCAGTTTTTATATTACTCCCTTTGATTGTCTTTACACTGTCATCCATTTTTTTTATTCCATTGTAAATTACAGTGGTATTTTTATAGCCAATTCCTTGATAGTATCTTTCCATCGTCTGACTTATGCAAACTGCCAAATCTAATTTTCGGCAGGCTAGGTTCCATAAATTTCCCCATATATAACCTAGTAGAGAGCCTTTGTCGTATCTGAGTTCATCGACGTGATAGCCATGAATGGTTGTAATCTTTATGCCCTTAATCTTATGGTAATTAATGGCAAGGTACAAATCGGGTTTTAATCCATGGGAGTGGACTATATCGTAATCTTTTAATTCTCGACAAAAACTGGTGAAACTTATTCTTTGAACAGGAGCATTAAAGCTGAGGCATTTTTCTTGAGCATTAGTTTCACTAAAGTAGAATACCTTCACCTCATGCTCAGGATAAATACTATTAGACAGCCACAGAGGTATTCTCGTTAAGCCACTATCTTTGAGACGAGGAATAATATAAGCGATTTTCATATATCGTATTTGCTCTCAACTTTTATTATCTATCTTCACTGCCATTATGCTGGACTATTTTTGACAAATGTAGTGATTCGCAGTTGTCGCTTAATATATCGCATTATTACTACTGCCAAAGAGAGCAATAATTCTAGTTTTGACTGCCTTAAAACTTCCTTTCTAGCTCTAAATTCTTCCCGCAATGCTAATTTTATATCTGAGGAGCGACCACCCAGTAAAAATTCAGCAGTGGCATAATCAAATTGTTTGGGTTTTGATAATTGAGTGAACCTGAGCCAAAGATGGTAATCCATAGCACATTTATAATTATTGTCAAACCCATTTACTTCTTCTATCAAAGCTCGTTCAGAAAAAACAGTCGAATGGGGAATCGTATTTACTATGTGAAGTAGTTTTTGACTAAATTTAGGAGGACAGAAGCAACCCACTATAGTATCGTCTGTATGACTTCTCAATAGTTGATTACCGAAACACCATCGCCAGCCTTCTGAATTATAAGATGAAACCACTGACGACAGGGTTGTGTCAGCAGCAAATTTATCCCCTGCGTGTAAGTGATTAATTAGAATTCCTGTTGCTAAACTTATCCCTTTATTCATAGCGTCAGAAATTCCTGCATCTGGTTCGCTTACCCAATAATCAATTACTTCCTCATACTTGCGTATAATATCAACTGTACCGTCCGTGGAACCTCCGTCTATGATGATATATTCCACGTTATCATAAGTCTGGCTAATGATACTCTGAATTGTCTGCTCTAAGTGCTTTTCTCCATTAAAAACTACCGTTATAATAGTAACCAAAGGAACTGTAAATTTTTCCGATAACTCACTTGTCTCCCCGTAGGAGTGCTTGAAATATCCCTTTGTTCTCAATCCTCCTTCTCCCTTACGTTCTGGATTTGCTGGAGATAATATGAGATATTGTAGGGGATCAGAAGTGAGCTTGCGAGTCGTGGAAAAGTTATGATTAAGATTAATTATTTTCATGATTGTTTGGAAGCGCGTAATTTTTAAGCAATCATCCAGAAAGAACCGGGTAATCGCTCTTCATTATAAGCATTGATATTATCAAGAAACACAGAATTCTTATAAGAAGATACCATAGATAAGGATGCCAAAATTTCAAACTTTTTGTTAAATTGTAGAAAGGTCTCTAAAAAGTATTGCTCGTTCCAGTATCGTGATTCTTTGAGATTCCATTCGATGGGATAATCATAGGGAAAAAATATATCGTGAATATGAACTAAGACTCCTGTTTTTAAACGGGGATAAACTTGAAGAAATTCAAACTCCACATCACTACCAGACTTAAACACATGACTAGAATCCACAAACAGAATATCATTGGTTTGCAGGGATTCAAAAACAGACAAATCTACGGCTTCTACTTTCTGGGTAAGCAAACTAAATTCTAGAAAATCTTTACTAATATTAGCAAAGTCTTTTAAAAAATCTTGAGGATAAGGCTCGATCGAGATCAGTTGTGATTTTTGGGAATTTTCTATAAAATTCATTTTTAAAGCTGCGGCGATAATTTTAGTGCTACCACCTGAGCCAATTTCAATTATCCGAGACGGCTTTTTTTCTCTGACCATAGCATAGAGGACTTCTGCATCGCCACTAATGAGAGCAGAAGTATCTTCGGAATAACCAAATGCTGAAAAAATTTCTTTATTGTTAAATTCTAAAGCATATTTTTCTAGTAAATATTTAACCAGTTCAGTTTGCTTGTCTAGATGCCATTCAATTGAGCTAAGAGGCCTTTCTTTGCCCGCGTATGTCATAATTTCCTGACGGTTGGGTATGGGCTGATAAAAATGGTCAGTAATTAGGGTGTAGCCAATATTTCTTAAGAGGGGATTGAAGATTTTTCTGGCTAGGGCAAATTTAATATTTCTTCTACCCTGCTCGGTTTGCATACGGTTAAGTAATTTTTTTCAACATTGTCAACCTTTACACTACTAATATTTACTGTCATGTTTTGTCGTCA
>NZ_JBLZRT010000182.1:0-11303 GCF_048564745.1 Microcystis sp. | reverse complement strand
AGATTATCAGCGAATAATCCCCTAAAATCGGCTTCCTTAAACTTATTGTATAATTTGAGTAGAAATTTAGAAGCGTTATCGAAAAAAACACAGGAGGATAGGGAGTTTATTATGCGTTTAGCTCCACTTTACCAACAGGATAGGGAACAAGCGGTTCAGGAGGGGGTACAGCAGGAAGCATTAAAGTTGGTTATTAGACTTCTTCAACGACGTTTCGGTGAAATACCGCAAAATCTTGAGGAAACCATCCGTAACCTTCCTGTGGAGCGGTTAGAAGACTTAGGACTCGCTTTATTAGACTTTGACACTTTGACGGATTTAGATAACTGGTTGCATCCGTGAGCAATGGCGATCTCGCGTAGCGAGCGCGTTGCGAGCGCATTATCCATCCTTGATTATTCTATAGTTAAGGGGTCAACATCGATCGCCATACTTACCTTGGCTAAAACTAAGCTTTTCAAAGGACGCAAAAGACCACCGATATCAGCCTTGTCTCCTGATAATTTTAACAGAATTTGCCAGCGATAACGGTTAGCCACGCGCATAATTGTTGCTGGTGCAGGTCCTAAAATATCCCAATCGGAACCGAAATTATTAACACATTCCTCCGCGACATTTTCGGCACTTTTCTGAACTGCTTCTCCATCTAAACCACTAAAGCGAATTAAGACTAAACTGCCGTAGGGAGGATAATTTAAACTCTCTCTCTGCATTAATTCCGTCTCGACAAAACCCTCATAATCGTGGGTTTGCACTGCTCTAATCACGGGATGTTCGGGGGTATAGGTTTGGATAATTACCTTTCCTTCTCTTTCTCCCCTTCCTGCTCTCCCTGCTACTTGAGTTAGGGTTTGAAAAGCGCGTTCGGAGGCGCGATAATCGGAGTGATAAAGTAAACCATCGGCAGCCATAATTCCCACTAAAGTAACTCGCTCGATATCTAATCCTTTGGTGAGCATTTGGGTTCCAACTAGGACATCGTATTCACCATCAGTAAATAGTTTTAATAGTTCCCGGGGAGCATTTTTGTTGCGGGTGGTATCACTATCAAAACGCAAGCAGCGCAAATCGGGAAATTCTTTGCTTAATTCTTGGGTGACTCGCTGAGTGCCAGTACCGAAAAATTTTAGATAGGGAGAACCGCATTCAGGACATTGTTTCGGATGAATGCGACCATAGTTGCAGTAGTGACAGCGGAGTAATTCTTGCGCTCCCGGTTCGGTGTGGTGATAGGAGAGAGAGACATCACAGTGGGGACACTCCAGCACATAACCGCAACTTCGGCAAGATACAAAGGTACTATGACCCCGACGACTGACGAATAAAATTGCCTGTTCTCCCTTGTCGCGCAGGGTTTCCAGAGATGAACGCAGGGATTGACTAAACAGGGAACGATTGCCTCGTTGCAATTCCCGTCGCATATCGACGATTTCCACCCGCGGTAAGGGGCGATTTTGGATGCGATCGGGCAAAGATAGGTAAAGACGGGGATTAGCTTGGGATTCTAGCCATGTTTCTAGGGATGGCGTGGCCGAGCCTAAAATTACGGGACAATGGTTTAATTGAGAGCGCCATTTAGCCACGGTACGCGCGTGATAGGTGGGGAGTAATTGGGTTTGTTTAAAGCTGCTATCGTGTTCTTCATCGAGGATAATCATGCCTAGATGGGGTAAAGGGGCAAAAATCGCCGATCTCGTCCCGATAATAACTTGTGGGGTTCCTGTCAACATCTGTCGCCATGTATCGTATCTTTCTCCTTCCGAGAGGGCGCTATGATAAACATAGACTCGATCGCCAAAACGGGCCACAAAGCGATCGGTTAGTTGCGGTGTTAATCCAATTTCGGGGACTAAAACCAAGGCAGATTTACCCGCTGCTAGGACAGGTGCGATCGCCTGTAGATAGACTTCTGTTTTACCCGATCCTGTAACTCCGTGTAAGAGGAGGCTTTCACCACCTTTGAGGGTTTGAATGGCTTCTAAAGCTTGTTTTTGACTAGAAGTGAGTGTTTTTGGTTGATCCCTGCTCATAATCGCCGAGGATAAGCGCAGAAATTCTCGATCCTGAACAACTACATAACCCTTGTCAATGAGCGGTTTAAAATGTTTTGTCCCCGCAAGTTGTGCCAATTCTGGCAGCCACATTTCTCCTCCCTGGTGGCGTAAGATTTCGACAATTTTGCGCTGATTTTCGGTTAAATCAGAGGGAAAGTCGGTTATTAGCAGGGTAATGGCTTTTTTTTGTTTAATATTAGGACTTTTGGGCGCTTCTAGATAACTTTCTACCCAACCACGCTTAACTAAGTCTCGGATACCGTAATTAGCATTTTTTACCTTTTCTTGCAGGTATTTCGCCGAATAATCGCCTTCTTTTTGATTTTTGAGCAGGGATAAAATCTGACGGGAGAGGGGAGTACAAAAAACTTCCGCACCGGGGGGAATCGCTTCTGGTTTTAATCTGATGCGACGTTGGGAACTTCGCAGTAAACCCGTAGGTAAAGCGACGCGAACAACGGTGATTAAATCCGTTGCGTAGTATTGGGCGATTTTCGTCAATAACTGCCAATAATTATCGGGGAAAAAGCCCTTAGCAATCACCTCTTCCACGGGACGAATTTGATTTTCTTCTAGTCCTGGGGGCAAATTTTCGAGAAATCTAAGAGCAATTCCCCCTATTACCTGAGAACCAAAGGGAACGCTTAAAATATCGCCGATTTCTACCGTTAAATCCCGGGGGATACTATAGGTTAATATTTGCTGATCCTCTTGACTATCTCTAGGATAAGGACGATCTACCAAAACCTCTAACCACGGTTGCCCAGTTGTGGTTAATTGGTAAGGTGTGCGAGGTTCCGCTACAGTTAGAGTAGCATGGCGATCAAGCATAGTCAGTGGGGAGATGGGGTGATAGGGTGATGGGGAGAATGGGGTATTTAAATTATAGTTTAAAGCTTGAGGGGAATAAAACCAGTTAATTTTCTCTAAAAACAGTTTAAATATGGCTTTTTTGCCCACAAATTTTGATTTTTAGCCCGTGAAGTCTTCCCAAAAGAATTTTTATCCACCCTTAAGCATTGATAAAGTTAATGATAACTATTGACTATTAGCTATTAAATCCCAGTATAGTTAGTCAAAAGGTGAGAATGGTTCTCAATAGAAAAAGCTAAGAATAGTAATAAAAAGCTGACTGCTATCTTGATTGTTAAGAAGCGTGATCCTTACCTAGTCAAATACCAAAAACCTTAGTTAGAGTGTATGAGTAGAAACACAAAAAGCTCCTCCCATTCACCAGAAAATCTTATTGTCTGGTTCGGCGATTTGTAACCATCGACACAGAATCGCGCAATTATATCCCAGAAATTGCCGCCATTAATTAAGAAAACGTTTAAAAAATCTGCTCCCCGAAAATTCAATGTAACAATCAGCCCATTGGGGGAAACTGAGTTTTTCCCGCTATTATAATCCCGCTCCATCCATACCCACAATAACTGCTTATGAAAATCTCTAAACTGGCCGCCGATGATAATTTTAATCAAATCATTGCCCTGGAGACAAATCCTTTAGAACTAGACAGCGTGGATTTTGCTGAAAGAACTGACGAGGATCTGACTGAACCTTTACCGGAAACCCTAAAAAACACTCGTGCAGGTAGTGGAACGGGATACGATAAAGGCAGCAATGAAGATACTGTTGGGGCATTTTTTAAAGAAATGGCCCGTTATCCCCTGCTTAATGCGGAAGAAGAAATTGAACTAGCCCACTCGGTTAAGTTTCTCATGGAAGCGGAAGAAGTGCGCCAAAAACTGCAAGAAAATTTACATCGTCCTCCGACGAAACTGGAATGGGCGATCGCTTTAGAATTAGATAATGAACGTCAACTGGAAAACCGTCTTTATCGGGGAAGAACAGCTAAACGGAAAATGATTCGTTCTAATTTGCGCTTGGTGGTTTCTATCGCTAAACGCTATTTAAATCGCGGGGTTCCTTTCTTAGATTTAATTCAAGAAGGTGCGATCGGACTCAACCGTGCGGCCGAAAAATTCGATCCCAATAAAGGTTATAAATTCTCTACCTATGCTTATTGGTGGATTCGACAAGCAATCACCCGCACCATTGCTAACGATGCGCGGACAATTCGTTTACCGATTCACATCGTCGAAAAACTCAATAAACTCAAAAAAGCGCAGCGGATTCTCAAGCAAGATTTACAGCGCAATCCCAATGAACGGGAACTTGCGGAAGCACTAGAAATGACTCCCGAACAATTGCGGCAATTATTACAATTGCGTCGTCAATCTCTCTCTTTAAATCATCGTGTAGGGAAAGGAGAAGATACGGAATTAGTGGATCTGTTGGAAGATGATGATCTACAACTTCCCGAAGATAAAATGAATGAGATGATGATGCGTCAAGAAATTTTCGCAGTTTTAAGTGATGTTCTCACGGAACGGGAAAAAGATGTTATCTCCCTCCGTTATGGTTTAGCTACCAGTCAACCCTATACCCTAGAGGAAGTGGGGGGAATGTTCAATTTATCTCGCGAACGAGTACGTCAAATTCAAACTAAAGCGATGCGAAAATTACGTCGTCCTCAAGTCGCGCGTCGTCTGAAAGGATGGTTACATTAATAATTTTTTCTAACTCGTTCTCTCCTCTCTCCTTTTTCCTGGAGAGCTTTTTTTGTCGATCTTTAGCTTAAAATTAAGATAAAGTTGATTTTCTCAGTAGATAGTCCTAATACCTATGAACCTACATCTTACCCCACCACAAGAGCATCCAATCCAACAGAAAGTGAAAACGGGAAAATATCAATCTCCAGAAAATCATCCTCTCATAGATGGAGAAACTTTTATAACTGAAATTATTCATCGTTTTCAACCCATGGGAGATTAATCTAAAATGGGTGGTTATGTCATAAATATACTAGGTAGTTAGAAGCTGAATATAATAGGCAATTTCTCAGCTATTTTTTCTAGTTCTCAATAAAATCAAATTAATTTAATATGTCCAAAAACTCTTGGTTAATTCCCGATAATATTTATTTTCTCAACCATGGTTCCTATGGTGCAACCCCTAGAATAGTCTTGAATTATCAGCAACAATTGCGGGAACGAATGGAAAGACAACCTTTAGCATTTTTGGGGAGAGAATTAGAGGGTTTATTAGATATTGCTAGGCAAAAGTTAGCGGATTTAGTCAGTGTAAATAGCGATGATTTAGTCTTTGTTCCCAATGCAACCACAGCAGTAAATGCGGTGTTAAATTCTCTCACTTTTCAGGAAAATGAGGAAATTTTGATCACCGATCAGACCTATAATGCTTGTGCTAATGCAGTTAAACATATAGCTAAAAGATGGGGTTTAAAGGTAATTATCGCTAAAATTCCCTTTCCTGTGCAGTCTCCTTTAGAAATTAGTCAAGCGATTTTAGCATCAGTTTCTCCCCGGACAAAATTAGTAGTTTTAGATCATGTCACCAGTCCCACGGCCTTAATTTGGCCAATCACAGAAATTGTGCAAGAATTAAATAATCGGGGTATTGATACTCTTATCGATGGCGCTCATGCTTTAGGTTTTTTACCCCTTAATATCGGGGCAATTAATCCCACCTATTATACTGCTAATTGTCATAAGTGGTTATGTAGTCCCAAGGGGTCAGCTTTTCTCTATGTGCGCGGGGATAAACAGGCAATAATTCGACCTTTAACTATTAGCCATGGAGCGAATTCCCCTCGACAAGATCGCTCCCGTTTTCAGTTAGAATTTGCTTGGATGGGAACCGATGATCCCACCGCTTATTTATCAGTGCCAAAAGCGATCGAGTTTTTAAATTCTCTCTCTATTGATGGTTTACTGGGTCTGATGGCGACGAATCGTAATTTGGTTTTAAAAGCCAGAAATTTACTTTGTCGTGCCTTAGAGGTCAATTATCCCTGTCCAGAATCAATGATCGGATCGATGTCTTCAATTCTAATTCCTAGTTATGCTTGGGCAGCAGAAGATTTATCTAGACAACTGTGGGAAAAATATCAGATCGAATTGCCGATAATTCCCTGGGGAGAAGCATCATTAATTGTGAGAATTTCTGCTCACTACTATAATTCGATCGAGCAGTATGAATATTTAGCCGGGGTTTTAAATTACTTGCTATTGGAGCAAAGATAAGCGGGGAGCATCGGAGCAGGGAAAAAAATCCATAACTGAGTTTTTAAAGTTGAATTGGGAGTTAATAACGGACTTGCTATGATAACCGAATAATTGGGCTAAAATGCTTCTTGGAGCATGGTTTCCTTGAGCATTTCTAAACCCTTTTTCACCCGACGGGAGACGGTGACAACACTAATGCCTAATTGTTCGGCGGTTTCCCGTTGAGTAAGATCCTTAAGGAAGACAAATTCGAGAATATGACGGGTTTTGTCTTCTAATTGAGCCAGTGCTTGTTGTAAACGAATGCAATCCTCTTGACAAAGTTGAAAGCTGCGATAACCTGGATCGGGAATGAGGTCTTTTAAACAGGTGTTATTATCTTCATCGTTATTAACCGTCGCATCGAGACTGAGGGGTTCACGGTTTTGGAAAGCCAGTTTTACCTCTTGCCATTCTTTGAGGGAAATATTTAAAGCGAGGGAGATTTCCGTATCATTGGGTTGACGATTGTGGATAGTTTGGAAATCCCGACGCATATTTGCCGCTTGTCTGCCTAAATCCAACCAACGGCGAGGAATCCGAACCGTGTAACCTTTATCGCGCAGATAGTGTTGAATTTCGCCGCGAATATAGGGAATAGCGAAAGAACTAAAAGCATGACCTTTGCTGCTGTCAAAACGCTTGATCGCCTGAATTAGCCCCATACAGCCAACCTGCACTAAATCTTCGTAGTTTTCATGGCATTGATTGACCCAATGATGAGCTTCCCTTCTGACTAATCCCAAGTTTAACTCCATAATTTGATCCCGTAACTTATTATCCCCTGTTTTTTGGTATTTTTGAAACAGGCTAAGAGTTTCCAGTTTAAGATTTTCTTTATTTAGGACAGACATAGTGCGCTAACAGACTTAAAAAATTATTGACTATAAAAGATCACTATTGCATAGCTTTGACCAATCCCAACATAGTCTAGATTAGAAGCGGCAAGCAATGACAACAATGTAACTTACTACGATCTTCATCATACGGTCTTTACACAAGGGCTTGTGTGATTTCAAGCAGTCAAGGCAGTATTTAAAGACACAAGTGAGCTAAAACGCTGTAATTAGTCAGCGCAATAAGAATTGTTAACTGAGAAGGGACAGAAGCGACCAGATTATTCCTACAGCCTTTCTCGTCAAGGTGAAGTATAGATTAAACCTTGCCGAAGTAAGGATTTCAGTGGCGAAACCGTACCTCATCTATCGGAGAAACGCTGTAATATCTAGAAAACTATAACTCAAACAAAGGCAAACTCTGATCATTATTTTTCGGCAATTTCGCCAGTAAACCTAAATGTTCGTAGGCGGCTGCCGTCACTACGCGACCCCGGGCAGTACGATTAAGATAACCTATTTGTAATAAATAAGGCTCATACACCTCCTCGATCGTCTTGGCATCTTCTCCCGTGGCTGCCGCTACCGCTTCCAATCCCACGGGTCTGCCTTGAAACTGTTCGATCATCGTCTTTAATACTAATCGATCGGTCCAATCTAAACCCATAGAATCCACATTTAATTGATTTAATCCCTCAGCGGCTAACTGGGGGGTAATCATAGTTTCTCCCTTCACCTGCACATAGTCGCGCACCCGTTTTAATAAACGATTGGCAATGCGTGGAGTTCCCCGACCGCGACGGGCAATTTCGATCGCACCCGCTTCAGTCATGGGAATATTAAAAATAGTGGCACTTCTGAGGATAATTGCCGTCAATTCCTCAGCTGTATAGAAACGCAGACGTTGAATCATGCCAAAACGGTCGCGCAAAGGCGAAGTTAAAGAGCCAACTTTGGTAGTAGCACCGATTAAAGTAAAGGGAGGTAAAGAAATACTGCGAATTTTCGCTGCTTGACCCTTACCAATCGTCACATCCAGTCGATAATCCTCCATCGCCGGGTATAATAACTCCTCCGTCACCCGATTCAGTCGATGAATTTCGTCGATAAAAAGAATATCCCGGGGTTGAAGATTGATCAGGATGCCGGTAATATCCCGGGGACGCTCTAAAGCGGGGGCGGCGGTAATGCGGCAATTTACTCCCATCTCAGCCGCTAAAATTAAAGCCATGGTGGTTTTTCCTAACCCCGGCGGTCCGTAGAAGAGCAAATGATCGATCGCTTCTTGTCTAGCTTTGGCCGCGGCGATGGTGACTTTTAGATTAGCCTTTAAGTCCTGTTGACCGATATAATCCTCTAGGGATTGCGGACGAATCTGCGCTTCTGCTTTTTCCGTTTCTTCTATAGTGGGATTGGGAGTGAGCAGATTTTCCTCGGCAGCCGGGGGGGAATTGTGCGATCGTTTGATAGCCATTGTTACAATCAAGAGTCTAGGATATGTTAGCGAAGCGGATTTTGCCTTGTTTGGATGTCAATAAAGGTCGGGTAGTTAAAGGGGTTAATTTTGTTAATCTTCAGGATGCTGGCGACCCCGTGGAGTTAGCCCGCTTATATAATCAGGCAGGGGCCGATGAGTTGGTTTTTCTTGATATTACTGCTACCCATGAAGATCGCGACACGATTATTGATGTAGTCTATCGCACGGCGGAACAGGTTTTTATTCCTCTGACCGTGGGTGGCGGTATCCAATCCTTAGAAAATATTAAAAATTTGTTAAGAGCCGGGGCCGATAAAGTCAGCATTAACTCGGCTGCCGTGCGCGAGCCGGAATTGCTCGATCGAGCCAGCGATCGCTTTGGTAAACAGTGCATTGTGGTGGCGATCGATGCTAGACGACGTAAGGATGAGCATAACCCCGGTTGGGAGGTTTATGTTCGGGGTGGACGCGAAAATACGGGTATTGATGCTTTATTATGGGCCCAAGAAGTGGAAAAACGCGGGGCAGGTGAGTTGTTAGTTACCAGTATGGATGCCGACGGCACGCAAGCGGGTTATGATCTGGAATTGACAAAAGCGATCGCAGAAAGGGTGGAGATTCCTGTGATTGCCTCTGGAGGAGCGGGTAATTGTCAGCATATTTACGAAGCATTGACGGAAGGCCGGGCAGAAGCCGCTTTATTGGCTTCTTTGCTCCATTATGGTCAATTAACCATCGCTGAGGTCAAAAATTATCTGCAAAATCAACAAGTACCCGTGCGTTAGCCGGGGAAAATGAGAGCCAGATTTGCAGAACTTAATCTAGTGATTGAGTCCCTTTTCTGGGATAAGGATTTCTTCAGGCTGCAACCCTAGAAGAGTAAGGTTGACACCTATTACTGAAAGCTCATGGCTGACAGCTGACAGCCCCGAGCGAGCAACCGGCAAAAAATCCCTGTTTTTAACTTCCGTTCGATTATCCCCGGAGAAAATTATGTATTAGAATAGAGGAAAGTTAACAAAATTTAAAATATGTTAGTTCCGATTCTCATCTTTGACCTCGGTCTTGTGGCTTGGTCATTGCATCTGATGCAGCAAGCCTTCGACCAGCAAGAGTTCTCCTTGATGCTGGCGGGAACCTTAGTGGCAGCAGCGGCAGTGGCTATGTTAGTAGTTTATTTCCTCATGGGTCACTGTTTAACCTATTTAACCCAAATTCCCGCTCCTGTCTAAATGGGGGCGATTGTTTCACCCTTGTCTTATCAGCGATCGCCTTTGGTCTGACAAATTTTTTTCTCGTCCCCCCTTGACAAAATAATTCTATTTAAGCTATATTCAAAAATGGTCTTCAAGGGGTTATAGCTCAGTTGGTAGAGCACCTCAATGGCATTGAGGGGGTCAGCGGTTCGAATCCGCTTAGCTCCATACAGTTAGGATAAGAGTTTCCAGGTTACTGGCGACTAGAAAAGTAGCGAGGAGATGGTAGATTGAAAGAGGATTTCTGGTTAGAAAAGTCTCTTTTTACCTCGATACTCTCTCAGGACAAAATTAGTTATATGATAGAGCTTTTTAAGCAACTACCTCGTTGGTTGCGGCTAAGTCTAGTTTTTCCGCTCTTATTTCTCAATGGTTGGTTATTATTCCAATTATTTAGCTATCTAGAACCCTTAGTCAGTATTTTTGTCACTGCTAGTTTACTAGCTTTTGTCTTAGATGTTCCCATCAAACTGCTGCAAAGACGCGGGGTTAATCGCAGTGGTTTGATCGCTATTGTCTTTTTAATTGCCCTATTAATTTTAATTGTTTTAGGTTTAATTTTAATTCCGCAGATTGTCGAGCAATTAAGCAGTTTAATCAATAGTTTGCCCCAGTGGATCGAGTCGGGAACCGAACAGATACAAAATTTAGAAAAGTGGGATAAAACTCAGAAATATGCGATTTATATCGAGCAATCAATCACCCAGTTATCGGAACGACTAACCAATGTTTTACAAACTCTTAGCACTCAATTACTAAGCTTTGTACTGGGAACTATCAACAGTATCCTAAACATTCTCTTTGTTCTGGTTCTAACTGTCTTTCTGGTTCTCTATGGCGAACAAATTTGGGAGGGAATTTTAAGCTGGATTCCCTCTCCCTGGAATTTCAAATTAAGAACGATTATTCGTCAAACTTTTGAAACCTATTTTGCCGGCCAAACCATTTTAGCGGGAATTCTCAGCCTTGCTCAAATTTTTGTTTTTGTGATTCTCAAGGTCGATTATGCCCTATTATTCGGGGTGGCGATCGGTCTAACTACATTAATTCCTTTTGCCAGTGCCTTTACCATTATTGGCATTAGTACCCTACTGATGTTTCAAGATTTTTGGTTAGGATTAAAAGTTTTGACCCTGACGGTTATTGTCGGTCAAATTAATGATAATGTCATCGCCCCTCGGTTAATGGGAGGTATGATCGGACTTAATCCCGTCTGGATTATTCTATCTCTTTTTATCGGTGGCAAAGTGGCAGGAATTCTCGGTTTATTGATAGCAGTTCCCATCGCTAGTGTGCTGAAAAGTACCATCGATATCATCCGCTCGCAGCAACGGGAAAAAGAACCGGTAGTTTTCCTAGAAGAAACGGTGAAAAATTCCTCAGAGGAGAGCAAATAATAATAAATCCTGTTGGTTCTTCCGAACTTACACTGTAGAAAATTCCCCAAGCTCCCTCTCTGTCCAGCAATGCTCTAAAGTTGATAAATATCAATCTAACAAAAACTCAAAGCCCTATTGTACAAGCTTTACAAGCATAAGTTGTTGATAGTT